>DAOVGD010000048.1 GCA_030672555.1 Desulfobacterales bacterium | reverse complement strand
AACTATTTTTCATAATGCAACCCATTATCGCAAGAAATACTGAAGAGATGACAGTGTAATACATTATGTAACTATCTGACTTTTATGGTGATTAAATTTACAAAAATTCGATTTTCCAAGTGCGAAATGTAAGCTCTAAGGTTTGGAAACACGTATTTGTGGAAGTTTTATCCTGAAAAAGCAATAGGATAGCTTGGTCCGACCCGATGAGGGCGAGTGTTTCCCTTGGCGAATCAGAATCTAACTTGTGCATTCAGTTAATTGCCAAAAGCGTCGCTCCCACCGTCGCTCTGCATTTGGCAACGGCTGAGGCTGTTCGGCGGAAAAAGTGAGGATAAGACATCTTTCGCTCATCATCGTACTGCTTTTGGTCTGGACTCCATGCTTAGCAAATGATCAGCCGTTAGAATATGTTGTGCTTTTTCATGGCTTGGCACGAACCCAAAAATCAATGACTAAAATGGAGAAGCGCTTGTCTGATGAGGGCTTTGGCGTTTTAAATATTGGGTATCCGTCAAGATCAAAAACAATCGAAGAACTCGCCGAAGAGATAATCCCGAATTCAATCATGCTTTGCCGTGAGAAAGGCGCCCAAAAGGTCCATTTTGTAACTCATTCAGTGGGGGGGATTATAGTCCGATATTATCTTAAACACCATCACATCCCAGAGCTTGGAAGGGTTGTAATGCTAAGCCCTCCAAACGGCGGCAGTGAGATAGTGGATAAGTTTCGACAAAATTTCATCTTCAAATGGTTAAATGGCCCGGCCGGACAACAACTTGGCACAGGCAAAGATAGTTTGCCGAAAAAATTAGGCAGTGTAGCGTTTGACTTAGGTGTTATTACCGGAGACAGATCCATTAACTTATTATTATCTTTTATCATACCAGGAGCAGATGATGGAAAAGTTTCGGTAACCAACGCGAAGGTGGATGGAATGAAAGATTTCATAATCATTCATTCATCACACCCATTCATCATGAAAAATCGTCATGCAATTAAACAGACAATAGCCTTCTTAAGACAGGGTGCATTCAAAAGGGAGTAATCCACCGAACAACCGCATGTACTCTGACCGCCAAGAAAGGAGGAGCCCAATGTTGCCCTGTACTAACAATCCGGCCCAGACAGGAGTGAGGAGACCATGGATACGCTCCCTGTTAATTCGTAATACACCAAGAGACACCTCACATTTTGGCAGCGTCTGGCTGTTGTAGTATCAACTTGGGAGGATCACTATGACAAGAAATAGATCTGAAACCGTCTTACGAGAACTGTTAGGACTGGCAGGGATTTCTATGAATGGAGATAAATCCTTCGACGTCCAGGTACATAATGAAGATGTCTACCGGCGGATCTTGCGGGACGGTGCCCTGGGATTGGGAGAATCCTATATAGATGGGTGGTGGGATTGCCAAGCACTGGACCAATTCATTTGCAGAGTTTTGCTCGCGAGACTTCCGGATCGATTAAGAGTAACCAGTGGGCTAACCTGGCATGTCTTGAAATCAAGAATATTCAACCTGCAGAAGGTCAGTCGTGCCTTCCAGGTAGGCAAACAACACTACGATATCGGCAACGATCTTTATGAGGCAATGCTTGACAAGAGAATGGTATATACGTGCGGCTATTGGAAGAGAGCCAAAGACCTCGATAGTGCGCAAGAAGCCAAGCTGGAATTGGTTTGCCGGAAAATAAATCTGGAGCAGGGAATGACAGTGCTTGATTTAGGGTGTGGATGGGGCTCTTTCGCCAAATACGCGGCGGAGAAATATGGGGCAATGGTCACGGGTGTAACAGTGTCCAAACGGCAGGTTGAATTGGGCAAGGAAATGTGTAAAGGGCTACCAGTGGAACTTAGACTGGAAGATTACCGGAATGTCACCGGAAAATATGACCGGGTCATTTCTATTGGTATAATGGAGCATATAGGCTATAAAAATTACCGTACCTATATGGAAAAGGTGGACCATGTTCTTAAGGACGATGGAATCGCATTTGTTCACACCATTGGCGGTAATGTTAGCAAAACAACAAGCAATCCGTGGACGGCGAAATACATTTTTCCGAACGGCATGCTCCCATCTATTGCGCAAATCGGAAGAGCAATGGAAAGACTATTTGTCATGGAGGACTGGCATAATTTCGGTCAAGATTATGATAAGACATTGATGGCCTGGCATGACAATTTCGAAAAAGCCTGGCCTGAATTGAAAGACAAATACGGGGATCGTTTTTACCGAATGGGGCGCTATTACCTGCTTAGTTCCGCGGGAGCATTTCGTTCGAGGTGGATTCAACTATGGCAAATCGTTATGACCAAACAGGGTAGGGAGCAGCCAAATTGCCGTATGAGTTAGACTATTCTCATCCATACTACGTGAGAAATAGGGCAGTTACATGATTGATTCGGAAGTCATCATCGTAGGTGGCGGACCGGCAGGGTCAACTTGTGCGTGGGAATTGAATAATAGCGGCATCCAAACGATGGTTCTCGACAAAAAAACTTTTCCGCGCCGTAAGGTCTGTGCAGGCTGGATTACTCTAAAAGTAATAAGAGACTTGAAGCTAAAAAAAGAAGAATATCCATACAGTTTTTTGACCTTCAATCGGCTTTATTTTTATGTGCTCGGCAAGAAAATTCCAGTCAGGACCCGACAATATTCCATAAGAAGATATGAATTTGATCACTGGTTGCTTGAAAGAGCTAATGTGCCTGTACAACAGCACGCTGTGAGGCATATACGAAAAGAAAAAGGTTGTTACGTTATCGACAATAGGTTCCGTTGCAAATACCTGGTGGGAGCGGGTGGCACCAATTGTAGTGTATACAAAACATTTTTCCGGAAAGCCAATCCCAGATCTCAAAAACGACTGATTACCGCAATAGAAGAAGAATTCAAATACGACTGTCAGGACGTAAATTGTTATCTGTGGTTTTTTGAAAGAAACTTACCCGGATATTCCTGGTATGTCCCAAAAGGAAACGGTTACTTGAATGTCGGCATTGGCGGAAAGTTCCTTGGAATAAGAAACAAAGGCAGGACTATCCGCAGTCACTGGAATTGTTTCATAAAGAAGTTGGAAAAGCTTTCATTGGTTCAAGATCGCTCATTTAACCCGCGTGGATACAATTATTACCTTAGACAAACCGCGAATATCGGTCAGATCGACAATGCGTTCATTATCGGTGATGCTGCCGGTTTGGCGACCTCAGATATGGGAGAGGGTATCGGCCCTGCCGTGGAAAGCGGCCTTTTGGCCGCCAACGCAATTATCAATGGAAGCACATACTCACCTAAATCGGTGACCAAATATAGTCTTGTCAATATTCTACTGGGGAAGTAATAAAATGTTCAATTCTGAAACTGCATCACGGTAAAATGGCAGTTTTGCAAAGGTCTCAACATATCGTCTCTTTACAATCCCAATGCAACATGATAATTTGTGAATAATACAAATTGTTGCCCCTCTGGCGTATTATGGGAGAAGTGCATGCACCGCGAAGACGATATTGATTCGCTCCGGGAAGAACTTCTGGAGATGGTAGCGGATCACTTGACACCGGTGGCTCTGCGCTATGGATATAGCGATGTGCCACTGGAAACAAACATCAAATGGCGGCCTCAAGTCCTGGTACTCGGTAATTATTCCTCGGGCAAGTCAACGCTGATCAACGAATTTCTCGGGGCAGATATTCAGTCCACAGGCCAGGCGCCCACGGACGATTCGTTCACGGTTATTACGTATGATGATTCACCTCCCCCTGGCACCTTCGTGAGCGTGACCGAGGAGCGCGATGGCAAGTACCTGCTCAATGATCCCGAGTTTCCGTTTGAGATGCTGAAAAAACACGGGGACCGATTTGCTGCACACTTTCGCCTGAAAAAGGTTAACTCACCGTTCTTAAGAAACCTTGCCATTATCGACACACCCGGAATGCTCGATAGCATCACCGAACGGGACCGCGGATACAACTACCAGGACGTGATAGGCGACCTGGCACAGATTGCCGATCTTGTGCTGGTTCTGTTCGATCCCCACAAGGCTGGAACAGTGCGTGAGGCCCACATAAGTATTAGAGACACGTTGCCCGCCCGTACGTTCGAAGACCGGATTCTTTTTGTGTTGAACCGGGTGGACGAATGCACTTCTCTCAGTGACCTGCTTCGGGTGTACGGAACCCTTTGCTGGAACCTTTCACAGATTACAGGACGCAAGGACATTCCGACGATTCATCTCACGTATTCGCCTCGCGCAACCGTCAGTCCCACAGATGGGGTGGAGGGTGATACAGGTTACCTGCACTATCTTGAAAACGAGCGTGTGGAATTGAAAAAAGCTATTCTGCAGGCGCCCCGCCGTCGCCTTGATAATCTTGCGACATTCGTTGAAACCCATGGGGAGCGCCTATCCCATTTTCTCGAAGCGCTGATAAACTACCGCAAAGAATCTCTCCTGTTTCGGGTTAAGTATGCACTGGCCGGGCTTTTTGTTAGTTTGTTGTGCGGCGGCGCAACGGCTTTTGCGATTAGCGCATCTGTCGGCATACCCCACGGTTCAATGCTGGGCACTGGTGGAGCCGTTGCAGGAGGAAGCCTTGTCTTGTGGATGACAGTGCTCCTGAAATATTTTACATCTATGTGGCACCGCAATCGTCTGCGCAATCTCGACACACTCACAACATTAGAGAATCAGACCCGCTCCGACACCTGGCAGGCGATTCGAGAGTTTGTATCTGCGTACCTGAATAAGACCCGAGGACGATTTCCTCTCGCGGAAGTCAAGCAGGACTATGCGGACGTGCGCGCGGTTTGTGACAAAGGGGCCCGGGAGATTCGTGAGACAATACATGAACTGTTGAAGGTGACTCAAGAAAAGCCGCCGGCAACCAGGGGCTCGATCTTCACTCTTAGGCCCTTTCGGGGGTAAGACACGCCTTTCTTTTCCAGTCTGCGGGGCTTCGAAATAGGTGGAAAGCGACTAAGTATTGGTAGTCCCAACGGG
>DAOVGD010000081.1 GCA_030672555.1 Desulfobacterales bacterium | reverse complement strand
ATCTTTTCCGTTAATCCCTTCTCTTTCCAAAAGCTCCAGCGCTATGTGGATCGCGCTGGCGATCAATGGATAGCATACCTCTGCCGGGAGTTTTTCGGGTTCATGATCGAGGATGTCCGAACAACAGTTGCCGGGATATTTGTCGGCTAATTGATTAAAACGTTCCTCAAGTTCTTCGACAAGAAGATAGGTCGACCGGTCCAGTTTTTCCTGGGCTGCATACACGATCAGGCAGGCAGCCGAGGTCAAAGCGCCGCAGGTTACCTCCTGAAAGCCCATGGCTCCCACCAGCCCGCCAGCGGCTTTTACAAGGTCATTATTTTCAAGTCCCAGTTTACTCAAACCGATCTGTATGACGGCCTGGCTGCATAAAAGACCGTTGTGAAATGCTTCTTTGACCTCGCTGTGGAGTTGTTCTATAGATGCTTGTGACATGGTTTTTTATGATCCTTTCTACAAAATTAACACGACCTTATAGAAAATTTCTTGCGTTTAGTCAATATCTGGTCGTGTTAGTGTCATTTATATAGTACCTACCGTGACAGAGACTTTTCAGAGGATCACAAAAGGTCAGAGATCTCAGCACGGGAAGGGGCATGCTCAGCCAATTTTATCCGAAGAAGGCACAAGTTCTGTGAGCCGGTTTTGTACAAATTCAACTGCTGCTTTTAGTTTGTCATGGGAGCTTGTTTTTACAGTTTCCACGAGTTTCTTTACTTGTTCTTCTTCTATATGGAGGAGTTTTGAAATATAGAACTCATCCAATTCATCACCTTCAATAAGAATGCCGCATCCGCCCGCAGTGCCCAGAAACTCTTCATTGACAAATATCGGTATTACAAACTTGGTAAAGCCGACATCGCACTTTCTAATCACCGCTTCTTTTGTAGTGCGCGCCGTTTCGGCCATGGATAGCTGTGCGGAGGAACAAACCACCCGGCTATCATCACTTCCCTTTATAGCCGGACAAACCTTATTGGCCCATCCTGCCGGCGGATGAACCACAACTCCGTCCCTATCTACAATGCTTCCGTTAAATCCGAATTTGTCGTAAATTTCCTGCGCGAGGCGCTGCCATAGCGCGACTGGCACAATATCTATAAGTTTCATGTTTGCCTCCTAATAAGTTAAATTATAGGAGGCTGTCCGAGAATTCTGATCCTACTGCAAAAGTGTGAGAAACGGCCCAAATTTCCGCAAGTTTTCGTCAAATAGGCCTGCTATTCTCCTCAAATTTGCGAAAATTTTGTCTCGTTCTCACTCTTTTTCGTCACGGACATAATTCTCGGACAGCCTCCTAGAAAAAGCATCTCTGCAGTATATGCGGCAGATCGTGTTCCCTTTTTGTTAAAGTATTTTTGAATCAAATCCGATTCGCAACTGTAGTTGTAGTATATCCTTTCAACCAAAATCTACCATAACACATCACGCTTCAGCCAAAAAAGGAGGGAGTAAATGGGCACCAACAACGTAATCTTTCTGGAGGTAATAGAGTGGTTTGACGAAACAGGCCAAGAACTGGTGCATAGAATTCCGGAAAAAGGTTCAGGTGAGATCAAATTCGGAGCTCAACTCACTGTGCGAGAGAGCCAGGCGGGTATACTATTCTACAAGGGGAAAGCATGCGAGGCTTTCGGGTCTGGCCGCCATACCCTGACCACTGCCAACATCCCGGTCCTGACAAAAATCCTGGCCCTGCCCTGGGGCATGACCAGTCCACTACGTGCCGAGGTCTATCTCGTCAACATGAAGGTCTTCACCAACCTCAAATGGGGTACACGAGATCCGGTGGCCTTCAAGGATTCGGAACTGGGACTCATCCGGCTCCGAGCCCACGGAGTGTTTAACATTCAGGTGGTCCAGCCCCTCCTGTTTATCAACAGTCTGGTAGGTACCATGGGCAATTACACTACCGACGAGATCGAAGAATACCTCCGACGCGTCATTATCTCGCGTTTTAACGACTATCTCGGCGAGCACTTAGACAGCATCCTCAATTTGCCCGGACAGTACGACGAACTCTCCGTAAATCTGCAAAAACGACTGCAAAATGATTTTAGCCACTTTGGACTGGCCTTGACGCACCTTTATATCACTTCCATTACACCACCGACTGAAGTACAAAAGGCTATTGATGATAAGAGCCGACTCAGCGTAATTCAGGACCTTGATAAGCTGGTGAAAATGAAGGCGGCAATGGCCATGGAAAAGGCAGCCGAGTCGTCCGGCGACGCTAGCGCGGGCATGGGTATGGGATTGGGCTTCATGATGCCGGCCATGTTTGCCGATATGTTCAGACCACAGAGCGGGGTTGCTGCCGGCGCTGTCTCGCAAGAGACCAAGTGCCCGGACTGCGGTTATACTATTTCCAAAGATGCCAAATTCTGTCCACACTGCGGTCATCAGCAGTTGGTTTTTGGTCAGTGCGTCAACTGCGGCAAGAATATGCCGCCCAACGCCAAATTTTGCCCCAAGTGCGGTCACCCGGCAGACGAAAAGCCTGTTCCCAAAGCCTGCCCCCATTGCAAGACCGAAAACTTGGCCGACTCTATGTTCTGCAATCAATGCGGGGAAAAGCTGGGATAAAATGGACCTTACGGTTGAGCAAGAATGTCCCCAGTGTGGAGCGCCTATCGAGCTGAACGAAACCGACCATATGCTGCGCTGCCCTTATTGTAATGTAAAAACCTTCCTTTTTGCCCCGGATTATTTTCGTTTCGTGTTGCCACATAAGACGACCAATAAAGAGATCATTTACGCACCATATCTCCGATTCAGAGGAAACGTCTATTCTTGCCAGAGTCAGTCTATCCAACACCGCGTTGTTGACATCACACACTTGGGAACAACATTCAAGGGTCTTCCCGTCTCCCTGGGGGTGAGGCCCCAGGCCATGAAGATGAAATTCGTCACTTCTGATACGGCCGGCTTGTTTCTAAAGTCATCTGTCAGGACAATCGACATGCTGACCGCGGTCGGAAAGCATACCTCAATTTTTGTGTCCGGAGAGACCTTTCACTGCGCCTATATCGGTGAGTCCTTAAGCCTTATCTACCTTCCATTGTTTATGGAAGACAACATGGTCGTTGACGCAGTGACCAACAGCCCCATCACCAAACTCCCTTCTGACCACGACATCTTTGAATCGGCCACAAATAAGAACCACAACTGGGGTCTTACCTTTATGGCCACCCTGTGCCCGCAGTGCGGCTGGAATCTGGAAGGTGAAAGGGATAGTGTGGTCTTGACTTGCAGCAACTGCGATACGGCCTGGGAGGCCTCAAAAGGCAAATTTACCCAGGTGGACATCTCGGTAATACCAGGCAGGGAAACAAATACGGTATATTTGCCCTTTTGGAAAATATCGGCTACGAGCAAAGGAGTGGAAATAAACTCTTACGCCGACTTCATCCAGGCCACCAATCAGCCAGTGGTAGTTAAAAAAGATTGGGGAAAACAAGATATGAGTTTCTGGAGCCCGGCCTTTAAAATCCGGCCAAAGATTTTTTTGCACCTGTCAAAGCAACTGACCATCTCGCAGCCACATTTTCGGGCAGAAAAGGTATCCGCCAAGAAGAACCTCTATCCCGTAACACTACCCCAAACCGAGGCCGCACAGGGCATGAAGCTGACTTTGGCAGGATCGGCCACTATCAAAAAGAAGATCATGCCTATCCTACCGCGTCTCAAATTTAACATAAAGGATTCAAGCTTGGTTTATCTTCCGTTCACAGACACGGGACATGATATGGTCCACCAACAACTGCCGGTCAGTATAAACAAAAAGGCTTTGGAGTTCGGACGCCATCTGTGACAACAGTTAATTTTCTTTCCCCTAGAAATCACTTCTTCAATATTTTCATTATCTCCACAAGAAAACGCACAGTGTTTCTTGTATGAATTCCTCATCATCTACTTCTAAAAGCTTAAGCACGCTACTTCTCCCCAAATGTTTTTATTGTTTGCCCGAAGAATGGTAAGTTTGGACATTAACTGAGACCTTTGCACAACGTGACATTTTTTTGTCAGGCAAGGAAGGCGAAAATTTTAACCGGAGGAATACATTAGGTATTTCGAGGATTAAAATTTGAAGCCTGACGCCGCATCACGGGAAAATGGCAGTTGTGCAAAGGTCTCTAACTACCTTGAAGCTGTTGTCGGAAGTACTACCGTAAAGGTGCTCCCTTGGCCTAATTCACTTTCTAATTCTAACCTGCCTCCAAAGGTCTTCACGATATTATCAATGATGTAAAGCCCCATACCCATGCCCTCCTTTTTCGTGGTATAGAAGGCTCCAAAAACTCTCTTCAAATTGTCTTTAGGTATACCAGGCCCCGAATCTTGAACATCTATGAAGATCGAACCATTTTCTGATCTCCCTTTTATAATAATCTTACCTTCCATCCCCTCCATAGCCTGACACGCATTACGTATAAGATTGAGAAATATCTCTTCAAAATGAACATAATTTCCTTCAATCGCAGGTATACCTTCATCCATCTCTTTAATAACCTCGATGTTAATCAAAAGACGCTTAAAACCGTCTTTCGCCATTTCAATGGAAGCATCGACTACATTATAGATATCGACTTTTTCCACATGACCAGGTTTGGCAAAATCGCTGAGCCGTCCTACAATGTCTGTTGAACGCTTCGCGTATTCCTTAGTTTTTATTAAGAGGCCGTCTAACTCGGGATCACTAAGGCCCTTCATTTGCATGTGTTTAATGATGCAATCTATGCCAAGGTTGATTCCGCAAATTGTATTGTTGATCTCATGCCCGATACCGGCTGACATTTCAGCAATAGTGATCAATTTTTCAG
>DAOVGD010000127.1 GCA_030672555.1 Desulfobacterales bacterium | reverse complement strand
ATGAAAAGACGGTTTTATACAGGACTGTCGATGTACATATCAGGAACCTCCGAGAAAAACTCGGCAAGGCAGCGCTTTTGATCAAAAATATCCGTGGTGTGGGGTACAAGCTGGAAGAATGAAGAGACAGCTTCAAAACGTCCTCGTTTGCCCAATCTCTGCATCATGCTCAGATTCTAATCCTCGAAATACTTCAAGTATTCCTGTGGTTATAATTTTCGCCTTTCTTGACCTTGGACAAAATTGAACGTTTTGAAACCGCCTCAGGATATCTTAAATTTTATAATTCCAGCAAACGAAGAAGCGGTAAGACTCGCTCCCCCTACTAAAGCCCCATCGATATCAGGCTGTACCATGAGGCCGACGATGTTGTTCGGTTTCACACTTCCACCATACAATATCCTTACGATATTTGCAATATCTTTCCCATAAAGGTCGGACACGCGTTTTCTTATAAAATGGTGAACCTCTTGAGCCTGTTCATTGGAAGCTGTCTTCCCGGTACCAATGGCCCACACCGGCTCATAGGCGATGATGATCTTCCCAATATCATCAGCGGCAATACTCTCTACCCCCCCTGACACCTGTTTGTCAAGTACTGAAAATGTTTTTTCCGCTTCCCGCTCTTCTAATGACTCTCCTATACAAAAAATAGGAACCAGGTTGTGGACCAACGCCGCTTTGATTTTGCGGTTCACTGTGGAGTCGGTCTCGCCAAAATACTGCCTTCGCTCAGAGTGGCCGACAATGACATACGAGCAACCAGTACTTACCAGCATGGTCGGCGAGATCTCTCCTGTATATGCCCCTTCAGACTCCCAATAAAGATTTTGTGCAGCCAATTGAATATTGCTCCCTTTGATCCTGTCGGCTACCACACTCAGAGCGGTGAAAGGAGGTGCGACAACGACGTCCACATCATCCACACCTGCGATGAGGTCCTTTAATTCACCTATCAGTTCCAATGCCTCTTCGCCGGTTTTATACATCTTCCAATTTCCAGCAATACAAGGTCTTCGGTCCGCCACGATTTCCTCCTTTTATTTTCCAATTAACTGCCAACGATAGTTTTTTTTGACAGGATAAACAGGATTTACAAGATTTTTATTTCTATCCAGTCCATCCTGTAAATCCTGTCTAATAAAAAAGGCAATCTCCGTCTGGTTACTACAACGGCTGTTTTGCGATATAAGCCGCAAGGTCGACCATACGATTGGAATAACCGAATTCATTATCATACCACGAAAGAACCTTCACCATGTTGTCAACGACATAGGTGGAGCCGGCATCCACAATAGAAGAAAGTGAAGATCCGTTAAAATCTATAGAAACCAAAGGTTCCTCACAGACCTCCAAGATTCCTTTTAAATCGCCTTCGGCCGCAGATTTCAGCGCACCGTTCACATCTCCCACGGTGAGCCCGCTCTTTTCTACATTTACAACCAGATCAACAATAGAAACATTCGGGGTTGGGACCCTTATTGCCAGACCGTTCAGTTTTCCCTGAAGCTCTGGCAGAACCAATCCCACCGCCTTGGCAGCCCCGGTAGTGGTAGGAATCATAGACACAGCCGCCGCCCGCGCTCTGCGCAGGTCTTTGTGGGGAAAATCAAGGAGTCGTTGATCACCGGTATACGAATGAATAGTTGTCATCAACCCCCTCTGGATTCCAAAACTCTCCATGAGGACTTTTGCTACAGGCGCAAGGCAGTTGGTTGTACACGACGCATTTGATATTATGTGATGTTCTTTGGGATCGTACTGGAACGCATTGACCCCCATCACAACCGTAACATCCGGGTCTTTGGCAGGGGCAGAAATGATTACCTTTTTTGCGCCTGCTTCTAAGTGCTTCGAGGTAGTCGCCTTGTCGCGAAATAGCCCGGTACACTCCATAACGATATCCACATTGAAGTCTTTCCACCGGAGTTGTGCCGGGTCTTTAATTGCGGTAAGCGCAATAGATTTGCCGTCCACCACGATTGCATCCTCTGTTGAGCTAACTTCGGCATTGAGTATGCCGTGTACTGAGTCGTACTTTAAGAGATATGCCATTGTATGAGCATCTGTAAGGTCATTAATAGCAATAACCTCCACATCCTCATTAGCCATTGCCGCTCTAAATACCAGTCTTCCAATACGTCCGAAACCGTTGATACCAACTCTTATACTCATACCCACTCCTTTCGTGTTTTCATTATATGATAGGAAAAATCTTGGTTTTAATCTTTAGGACTGGTCTGTCAAAAATGGACAGGGAATATCTAAGACCACAACAATTAATTATAACTGCCTTGACATAATCAAGGCATCCTCTCCTGTCTCAGAATAATATCCCGGTCGTCTTCCCACCACTTTAAATCCAAACTTTTTGTAAAATGAAATAGCTGGTTGATTAGATGGACGAGTCTCTAAGACAGCCACTTTGCGCTGTTTTTGACACCCCTCTGAAAACACCTGCTGCAAAAGCTTGGTTCCAATACCCTGCCTCCGGTATTCAAGTGAAACCGCGATATTCATGATATGAATCTCATCTGCAACGAACCAAAAACAGACATAACCAACAACACGGTCTGCCCCATCAGCCCTCTTTTCCTTTACTATGATGTTACGGGCATTAGGATTTTCCAGCTCGCTTTCAAATGCCTTACGGCCCCATGGAGATGGGAATGAGACATTTTCAATAGCCAGGATCTGATCTATATCTTCCCGGCGCATTACCGTTGTATAAAAGCGCAAGGCTCCTCATAAAGAAAAACGGACACTAATTACCCGCCCTTTTATTCCCCTTCAAAATACTACTGGCAAGCGAGATACTCTTCTGACCGTAATTGTATACCTCTTGAGAAAGCTCTTGCAAGGATTTTCCTTCTCTCTTATTAAGCGAACGAATTAAAATCGGCAGATTAACACCTGTTACAACCTCAATTTTTCCTTCTTCCAAAAATGAAAGGCTCAGGTTGGACGGAGTCCCGCCAAACATATCTGTCAGGATTAAAACGCCTTCTCCATTACTTACCTTCTTGATTCCTTGAGCGATCTTTTTCCTCAAACCTTCGGCGTCTTCTTTTAAATCGATTGATACAAAATCGATATACTTAAAAGGGCCTCCCAATATAAATTCCGCAGCCTCGATCAAGGCTGCCCCTAAACGAGCATGTGTCGCTATCACAATACCTACCACTGAGACCTCCTCGAGACCTTTGCAAAGGTCTCCTATCCCAACTCAACATCCCTATGTTTGAGAGATATGTAATTAATCTTTTGCTCTAAGTGCTTGTAAATCTCGGCGCTAATGGTAACCGAGCGATGTTTTCCGCCGGTGCATCCAAAAGCAATAGTCAGATAAGATTTCCCTTCTTTCTCATAAAGAGGAACTAAATAGTCAAAGAGATCAAACATTTTTTTCAGAAAGATTGTGGTCTCATCCCATTGTAATACATAATTCCGAACCGCAGAGTCTTCTCCATTCAATTCTTTCAGGTCTGGAATAAAATACGGATTCGGAAGAAACCGCACATCGAATACCAGGTCTGCGTCATATGGAATCCCGTACTTGTATCCAAATGAAAGGATCTGTGCATGCATTGTGCCGGTAACACCTGACTTAAGGACATGGCTAACAATGACATCTTTCAATGCATGTACGTTGTAAGTAGAGGTGTCAATTACCTTATTGGCAATCTCTTTTAACTCATCCAATGCTTCTTTTTCCGCTCGTATTCCCTCCAAAAGGGTTTTGGCGCCTGACGCGAGGGGATGCTGACGTCGTGTCTGGCTGTACCGGCGTAGGAGCGCCTCATCTGATGCTTCTAAAAAGATAATATCGAATTCATATCCCCGGGACTGAAGTCTGGATAAAACATCCTTATATTCAGTCAGGAAGGCCTCCTCACGAAGGTCCATCACAAGGGCAATCTTAGAAATCTCTGATCCGCTTTCTACCTGAAATTCTAAGAACTTGGGAAGAAGGGCGACCGGAAGGTTGTCCACGCAAAAGTAGCCTACATCTTCGAGTGCTTTAATTGCCGTACTTTTTCCGGATCCGGAAAGTCCGGTAATGATAACGATCTTTATATCTCCACACTCCTTATCTTAAGCAAAAAGTCCCTGGTGAGCCTATCTTGGTCTTATCATCTGTCATTTATCATCTGTCATTGGGCATTTACCCCCGCCACGGCGGGGACAGATGAGAAATGTGAAATGATCAATGATCAATGAGAGTATTATCAAGTGACCAATCAAGCGAATTGGGGACTTTTTACGAAATCATCAAAACTCTGAATCTTCTGATTGAATTATCTGATATAAATCGTCTCGTGTATCGGCAACCATTAGACGTCCCTTAAAAGAACCGTCTTTCAAAAGCCTTGATATCCTAGCCAGTATTTTTAAATGGGCTCCTGTAGAGCCTTCAGGGGTGATCAATACAAAAAACAGGTGTGTTGACTTTCCGTCCATAGCATCAAAGTCTACCCCTTTCCGACTTCGCCCAAATGCCAACAGGAGTTTATCAATCGTCTTCAATTTCCCATGTGGAATCGCGATACCCCCTCCTATCCCGGTACTACCCAGCCTTTCACGCTCTACTAAAACTCGCACCAACTCTTCCCGCGTCCTCCCTGAGGATTCGGTTAGAGTGCCGGCCAACGCTTCTAAGACACCTTCTTTGCTCTGAGAATCTATATCAGGAAGGATAGAATCTTTTGCTAATGAATCGAGTAGCCTCATATCTAAAACCGGATTTTGTCCTTTCGTTTACTTGGAGTAGATATTCCTATCAATATTTCAATCATAGAGGGAAAAAATATGTAATAGTACACCGCAAAGACGCAAAGAGCGCAAAGTTTCAAAGACCATTGACAATCATCTTTATTCCATTTTTATCAAGTTTTCCTTTGCGTTCTTTGCGTCTTTGCGGTGATATGATCGGTTACGAAAATATTATTATTAAGTGGTTGCCTCTATAAGACCGTAATTGTCGTCTTTTCGGCGATATAAAACATTAACTTTTTCGGTTCTGACATTTCTGAAAACCAAAAAGGAGTTATTGATCAATTCCATCTGCATAATAGCCTCTTCAATATCCATAGGTATTACTTCAATCTGCTCCGCTTTTATAACTTTTGGTTCATTAAGTTCCGACAAGCCCGCTTTATCCAGGGCGTTCAACTTATCACGCTTAGATCCGGCTCGTGCAGCTGCTCTACGCTTCTTAAATCGTTCTTTATTCTTTTTGATCTGTTTTTCCAATTTGTCCATGACTATATCGATGGCGGAGTACATATTGTCGGTCTCTTCGGTCCCTTTCACCTTAAACCCATCACCAGCAATAGTTACCTCGGCTATGTGACGAAACTTTTCGACCGAAAGGACCACGTTCGCCTCGGCAGGATTATCCAAGTATTTATCCAGCCTATTTATTTTATCGTCAACATAAATTTTTAGAGCATCAGAAGGGTCTATCTTTTTGAATGTAACAGCAATTTGCATAACTTTTACCTCCTACTTTGCTTTAAAACGCTTACGTTTGCTAGACGGAAGCACCCCTAAACCTTCCCTATATTTTGCCACAGTTCTACGCGCAATATGAATGTTTGATTTAGCAAGCATTGCCACCATCTTTCGATCGCTGTATGGCTTGGCAACGTCTTCAGATTGAATAATCTGACGAATTCTCTCCTTCACGCTGGCAGAAGCTATTGCCTCACCATATACGCGATTAATAGAACTGCTGAAAAAAAACTTCAATTCAAATATCCCTTGGGGGGTGTGGACATACTTATTGGTCGTCACACGACTTATTGTTGATTCGTGCATTCCGATATCTTCTGCCACGTCTCTCAAAACCATCGGTTTCAGATAATTGATCCCTTTCTCCAGGAATTCTCTTTGCTGGCTAACAATGCTTTCCACTACCTTGTATATAGTACGCTGGCGTTGATGGATACTTCGAATCAACCACACTGCGGACTTTAGTTTATTTTGTATATATTCTCTGGTATTGTCTGAAACATTTTTATTACTCTTTGAGATGGTATTCTTGTAAAATGAACTTATCCGTAACTTGGGCATGCCATCGTCATTTAGGACAATGACAAAGTCGTCACCCATCTTATATACAAAGATATCGGGGCTTATATACTGCGATTCTTCTTCGCTGAACTGGCGCCCCGGTTTCGGTTCCATGCCGGTAATAATATCCACACAAGCTATAACCTCGTTCAGATCAATGTTCAGATCCTTGGCGATCGCCTTATAGTTTTTGTTCTCTAAGTTTTTCAGATGATTTTCTATAACAGCAAAAAAGACAGGATCTGTGATTCCAAGATATTTTGCCTGAATCGATAAACTTTCTTTTAGCTCCCGCGCGCAAACCCCCACAGGATCAAAGGTCTGCATTTTTCTTAGAACTCTCTCCACAAAATCAGAAGAAGTCTTTGCCATCTCTGCTATCTCATCAACGTTTGCCTGCAAATAGCCATCTGGATTCAGATTCCCAATAATAAGGCTTCCGACATCTTCTTCATCAGGAGTAAAATTGGAAAGGAGTAGCTGCCAATTGAGATGGTTATGTAATGATTCGGGACGTGACAATATGTTTTCGTACTTAGGACTGTCTTGTTCTTCACCCTCAGCAAAATAGGAGGGACCAGGCGTATTGTATTCGTCCACATAATTCGTCCAATCAAAATCTTCTCTGGTTTTCTCCTCGATAGTAACCGGCTTTAAAAGCTGCGATTCATCAGCACGAGAAGAAAGATCGTCTTTTTTCAGGGACTGGGTTTCAGAAGGTGATTCCTCCTGCACCACCTCATCAAGAGCTGGATTTTCCTGTAACTCCTCGTTTATTGCGTCTAACAACTCAAGGCGTGATAATTGCAACAGCTTAATGGCCTGCTGCAACTGCGGTGTCATGACCAGTTGTTGTGTCAATTTTAATTGTAGTCGAAGTCCTGGTTCCATGATTAAAGCTTAAACTGTTCTCCTAAGTAGGTTCGTCTCACAACCGGACTTGCGGCAATGACCTCCGGAACACCTGATTCAATGACCTGCCCTTCGTTAAGGATATAAGCCCTGTCGCAAACTCCGAGTGTTTCTCTAACATTATGATCTGATATCAATATACCTATCCCTTTTGACTTGAGGTGTCCAATGATATTCTGAATATCTGTCACAGCTAAAGGATCAACGCCCGCAAAAGGCTCATCTAATAGAATAAACGAAGGAGACATTACTAAGGCCCTCGTAATCTCCAGCCGCCTCCGTTCTCCTCCAGACAGGGCATATGCCTTTTGCTTGGCTAAGTGATCGATCTTCAATTCATTCAAAAGTTCCGCCAAACGTATGTATTGTTCTGATCTCGGAATGGGGAGTGTCTCCAGGATTGCTAAAACATTTTCTTCCACGGTCAATTTCCTAAAAACCGAGGCTTCCTGAGGAAGATAACTGATCCCTGTTCGCGCCCTTTGGTACATAGGACTGTCTGTAATATCATTATCATCGAAAAAGACCCGACCCCCATCCGGCTTAATAAATCCCACCATCATGTAAAATGTAGTCGTTTTGCCGGCCCCATTCGGCCCTAATAAACCGACAACCTGACCACTTTCCACCTCTAGACTGACACCATCAACAACGGCTTTTTTATTATAAACTTTTTTAAGATCTTTAACAAACAGACTACCCATCTATTTTAGAAGACCACCCTCTTTTTTAGGATAAAATGTCGCCTCAACCTGTTCTTCATCGTCACCCTCCACGATGCTGCGATTTTCATCCAAAAAGAGTGTAATTTTGCTGCCGGTAATAATATTTTCTCCTGACCATGCCTTTGAATTCCCTCTCAGGACTAATGTATGATCATCAGCCGTGTATACAGCATGATCCGCTGTTGCCTTCTTTGTACCTGTTACTATCTTAACATTGCCATCGGCAATAATCTTTTTTAGTAAATCAGAATCAGCGTCGGCGCCGTTTTCTGAAACATAAAAAATCTTAAGACGCTCTGCCTTAATAACAGAGCCTTCCTGTGTAGCAACAACATTTCCAATGAATTCGACCCACTTTTCTTTACTATCTGCCTCCATCCTGTCAGAAACAATATGAATCGGGGTAGTAGAGCTATCCTCCGCAACAGGGGAGGCTGTGTCGGCCCGAGAATATACAACACCGGCATTACCCAACAAAATGACTAGAGCCAAAAGCCGAACGCCGATAGAAACAAATGTCTTAATTTTCTTATCCTCAAAAAACATATATCAATAGAAATTCCTTAATCCCTCAATTCCTCAATTTTCAGACAGATATCAGCCCTTACTTTCTCTTGCACACTAAGTCTTCCTGAGTCGAAATCGAATTGCATACCATGACCGGCAAGCCGGATAGTACTTCCTACGATTACAAAAGGGACTGTCGAACAAATTATACCTTTTTGATGTCGATAGGAAAGAACCTCTGTTCTTACCTCATATCCCCTTCCCCGGGCTACAACATTTCCCGTGATCTCCATATCTTGGGTCTTACTGTTCAATACTCCCTCTTGCCCGGTCAACAGAACGGTGTCGCCATCCTTCAAAAAAAAAGTGGCTGATATATTTTCAAAAAGGACCTTGTTTTCTGAGTTCAAATACACGGCTCTTCCGGCATCCATGACCCATTCCTTGACACCGTGTCTCGTAGACTCATGGTGAACATCATTTAATACAATGTCAACACCCTTTGGCAAAGACTCCAATAAAGTCTCGGGTGTCTTCTGGTCACTTCGGTACCACCAAAAAACCCCGACAATACCAATAACCATTAAGCATATAGAAATGAACAGAAATATCTTTGCCTTCGGCATTTGTCATTCGTCATTGGGTTAGAGGTCAGAGGACAGAGAACAGAAATCAAAGGTCAGAAAATAGATTCAGAGGTTCGTCTATCCTCTGTCTTCTGTTCACTATTCTCTGTTCTCTATTCTCTGTCGTCTGTCGTCTTTACTCCTTACTGCCTACTACTTACTGCTTACTATTTCCTTTGAGTTATCAGCCATGAACTAACCTAAATATACCATGCCCCATTATAACTGTAAAGGATCAAAGAGCTTAGCTCCACTTCGTTTCGCAATTAGTCGAGTCGGATCTTTGGTTGCCCACTTGACCACTTAACTACTTAACGAGATTATGTATTATGATAGAAAGAGGCGATCACTTCATCCCACAACCCCTGTGCCTTGAGAAGTATTTCGCATGCCTCCCGAACCGCACCTTTCCCTCCCTCGGCATTAGTAACAATACGAGCCTTTTTTCTGACCAGTTCATGGGCGTCAGCAACAGCTATAGGAACTCCTACGAGATCAAATAAGGAAAGATCAGGCAAATCATCCCCTATATAAGCCACCTCTTCTTCTGAAAGGGCACATTCTTCGATGATTTTTTTAAATATCGCTACCTTGTTTGATGCTCCCTGATAGACCTTCTTAATCCCCAGGTTGGCACATCGGTGTTGAACTACCCGAGAAATCCGCCCAGTGATAATACCCACTTCCAATCCACACTTGATGAGAAGCCTGATACCAACTCCATCTTTAACGTTAAAAAATTTGGTCTCAAATCCCTGATCGTCATAAATTATCTTCCCGTCGGTAAGGACCCCGTCAACGTCAAGAAGGAGGAGGCGGATTTTCTTCAATTTTTCTTTTATAGGTACCATCGCCATGCTCTCTGTCATCTGTCATTGATCATCTGTCATTGATCATCTGTCATTGATAAATGCCAAATGTTAAATGATAAATGATAAATGGTAAAGCGCCTTGCGCTTACAGGCACTGATGAATCGCCTTGAGTTGAACTAACAGTTTTTTTAGATTGTCCAAACGAACCGAGTTTGGCCCATCACAGAGGGCATGATCAGGATCGCTGTGCACCTCCAAAAATACACCGTCAACTCCTACTGCAACCGCTCCACGGGCCAATGGCGGAGCAAACTCGCGTTGACCTCCCGAACATGTTCCGGCCCCGCCTGGAAGTTGAATGCTATGTGTAGCATCAAATATTACAGGGACCCCTAGCGATCTCATGATCGCAAGACCTCTAAAATCAACAACCAGGTTATTGTAGCCAAATGAAACCCCTCGTTCCGTCACGATTACCTGTGTATTACCGGAAGATTTTATCTTGTCTATGACATGCTGAATATCCCACGGGGCCAAAAATTGTCCCTTTTTTACATTCACCGGCTTGCCCGTCTTGGCCACTTCTATTACGAAATCGGTTTGACGACACAAAAAAGCCGGGATCTGTAACACATCAAGCACCTGAGCAGCCAAAGGGATCTCGTGAAAGCGATGGACATCAGAAAGTACCCGAATGCCCAGCTTCTTTTTTATCTCAGAGATAATGGCCAATCCTTCCTCAAAACCCGGGCCACGATAAGAGTTAATAGATGTCCTATTGGCTTTGTCGTATGATGTCTTAAAAATAAAGGGAATTTTTAGCTCAGCGGTTAACTCTTTCAAGAACTGCGCTATGTTATAGGTTAGTTCAAAGGACTCTATTACACAGGGCCCCGCGATTAACACTAGCGGATGGCCTGCACCTATTGTTATATCATCCCCTACAGTAGCCACCTGTGCCGCGCGCTCTGTTCTACTCATCTTTTTTCTTTTTATTCCTCTTATATTTTAAGGCCGCGTTAATAAAATCACGAAAAAGGGGATGAGGATCCATAGGACGGGATTTAAATTCGGGATGGAATTGGCAGCCTAAGAACCAGGGATGGTCAGGAATTTCTATAATCTCGACTAACTCACCATCAGGAGACATTCCGCTGATAATAAGGCCTTTTTCCTCCAATGCTGACTTAAAGCGATTATTAAATTCATAGCGATGGCGATGTCTTTCTGAAAGTTCTTTCTTGTTATAAGCCTTATAAGCAAAAGAATCTTCTCGGAGTAAACATGGGTAGGCACCCAAACGCATTGTGCCCCCTTTGTCGGAAGATATGTCTCGTTTTTGTGTAGTCTTCTTTTGATAATCATACCATTCCTTCATTAAATAGATAACAGGGAAATCGGTATTTTCATCGAATTCAGTACTGTTGGCCCCCTTCATACCAGCGACGTGTCTGGCAAATTCAACCACTGCCATCTGCATCCCAAGACAGATACCAAAAAATGGCACCTTTTCTTCCCTGGCAAAATGAACCGCTTTCATCTTGCCTTCGATTCCTCTTGAACCAAACCCTCCTGGAATCAATATTCCATCCGTATTGCCCAAGAACTCGGCGCACTCCGAACTCTCTAACGCCTCTGAATCAACAAAATCAAGCGCTACCTCGCAGTCGTTCGCAATGCCTCCGTGAACTAATGCCTCATTTAAACTTTTATATGACTCTTTTAAATCTATGTACTTTCCAACAATAGCGATGCATACTGAAGACTTTGGATTTTTAATTTTCTCCACAAGCTCTTCCCAGGCCTCCAGCCGGGGAGCGCGTGTCCACATATGAAGAAGCTTTACAATCTTGTCATCAAGATGTTCTTGGTGGAAAACAAGAGGGACCTCGTAAATAGATTCAACATCCTTTGCAGTAATAACCTGGTCCACATCCACATTGCAAAACAGAGCAATCTTCTTCTTGATATCCTTGCTCAAGAACCTTTCTGTTCTACAGAGGATAATATCCGGCTGGATCCCTATGCTTCGAAGTTCCTTGACACTGTGCTGGGTCGGCTTTGTTTTAACCTCACCGGCTGTCTTGATATAGGGGACCAGGGTGAGATGGATGTACAAAACGTTCTCTTTTCCCACATCCCACTTGAACTGACGAATCGCCTCCTGAAATGGGAGACTCTCTATATCACCTATTGTGCCACCGATCTCTATGATTGCCACGTCTGCGCTGTTTGTCATTAAAAGAATACTTTTTTTGATCTCATCGGTGATGTGTGGAATGACCTGAATCGTTCCCCCCAGGTAATCCCCACGACGTTCTTTCATAATCACCGAATAGTAGATCTTGCCGGAGGTAAAGTTATTTTTTTTACCCAACCGCACATTGGCAAATCTCTCATAGTGGCCTAAGTCAAGATCAGTCTCTGCTCCATCATCTGTCACAAAAACTTCGCCATGCTGAAAAGGATTCATTGTGCCGGGGTCGACATTGATATACGGGTCAAGTTTTTGAAAGGTAACGGATAGCCCACGGCTTTCGAGAAGGGCTCCGATCGCGGCTGATGCAAGGCCCTTCCCTAACGAAGAAAGAACACCACCTGTAACAAATATAAATTTTGTTTTCATATAATACGAACCCACCTAAAGACTATCACAAATTTTAAATGACTCAGCTAAGGATCTACGCAAGACCAAAAGTAACTTCTCCAAATTGATGACTTCGTAAAAAGTCTTCAATTCGCTTGATTGGTCACTTTTTTCAATATCCCAGAGGGTGGCAAATGTCAAGAAACGAAAAAGGCGAAGGATCTTTACTACACTTTACTACTAAACAACTCTTGATTCTTAAGGGGCAACTTGTTATATTTTTAAAAATTTGTTGAATTCGCAAAAATAATCAGGGCACCTATTCCGGACAAGCTGGAAACACAGAAGTGCCTGAAGAAAGTGCCTAAAGGGGAAATAAATGAACTAAAGTTTGAAGGCACTTAAAACTTTTTAAAAGGAATGACAACAAGACTATGAATAACAATAAAAAAAGCGGCTTAAGTCATGGATCCCTATTGATTATTATCTTTTTAGGTCTCCTTATCATTGTCCCGGTGTTTATCGTATTGTTTTTTCGATTTGAAAGCGAACCACCGACATTTCACATTACCCCTACTCTGGACACCATCGGTGCTGATACAACTCTTTCCATTACACTAAAAGATCAAAAAAGCGGAATCAAAAGAGTATGGGTCGCTATCCTAAAAGACCAGAAAGAGACCCCCTTATTTGATGAAACTCTATCCACAGCTCTCTTCAAAGGGAGCGGTGTTCATGAAAAAGAGGTGTTAATCACTATAAGACCGCGCGAACTCGGTCTTTCCGATGGTATTGCCAACCTGCGAATCGCGGTATGGGACTGCGCTATCAAAGGCATCTTTAAAGGAAATCACACATATACTGAGCAAAAAATCAATATAGATACACGTCCTCCGTGTATCGAAGTTATCAGCCGTTCTCACAATATGCATCAGGGCGGCGCCGGCCTAGCAATTTATCGGGTTTCAGAACAGGTCTTTGAATCCGGTGTCCGGGTTGGAGATCGTTTCTTCCCAGGATATCCAGGCCATTTCAGAGATAAAAGTATTTATATGGCCTTTTTTGCTATCCCCTACGATCAAGGAGGAAATACCGACCTGTTCTTGACGGCTTTAGATTATGGCAAAAATCGATCAAAGGCTGGATTTCAATATTATATCAATAAAAAGAAATTTAAAAGCGATACTATTCGGCTGTCTGATAATTTTCTTAGGTGGAAAATGCCTGAATTTGAAACAAACGGCGTAAAACAAGACGCCTCGCTCAAAGAAAAATTTCTGTATGTAAACAGAACCATACGGCAGACAAGTTCTGAGAGATTAGTGAATGTATGTTCAAACTCCACTCCTCAAATGTTGTGGAGGGGGCGTTTCCTCAGGCTACCCCGTTCCGCACAAAAAGCCGGTTTTGCTGATCTGCGTACCTATGTATATAAAGACAGGGTCATTGACAAACAAACACATCTCGGAATAGACTTAGCTTCTACCGCATATTCACCTATCCCGGCTTCCAATCATGGTAAGATTGTATTGGCTGATGATGTTGGAATTTATGGCAAGACTGTGATAATAGACCACGGACTTGGTCTCTTTAGTATCTATTCCCACCTCAGCCGTTCCACAGTCACACCAGGACAGGAGGTAAAAAAGGGGGAAATAATCGGCTATACCGGCACAACAGGAATGGCCGGAGGAGATCATCTCCACTTTGGGGTATTAATTCACAATACGTTTGTAAACCCCCTGGAATGGTGGGATGCAACGTGGATTAAGCATAATATTACAGATAAAATCAGCATGGTAACGAAAGGTGAAAACCAGAAATAAAAACAATGAAAAACCATAAGGTACAAAAGACATATGATGAAATAAACCGTAAGATTAAAGATGGTAAGGCTGTGGTGGTCACGGCTGAAGAGATCATCGATATAGTAAGAAAAAAAGGGGCTGTAAAGGCTGCCAAAGAGGTCGATGTGGTTACCACGGGGACCTTTTCACCAATGTGTTCTTCCGGTGTCCTCATCAACTTCGGCCATTCAGTACCCGGCACCAAGGCATCCAAGGTTTGGTTTAATAATGTCCCGGCATACGCGGGGTTGGCGGCGGTTGACTGCTATCTTGGAGCAGCTGAACCTGCGGAAGATGACCCGCTAAACAAGGTATATCCCGGAGAATTTAAATACGGTGGCGGGCACGTAATTAACGATCTGTTGGCCGGGAAGAAGATTCGGTTGAAAGTAGAAGCCTATGGAACCGATTGTTATCCGAATCGAGGTTTTGAAAAAAATATTACTTTAAAAAGCTTACCCCAGGCGACACTGTGCAACCCCCGCAATGCCTACCAAAATTACAACTGCGCTGTAAATCTTTCCAAAAGAACCATCTATACCTACATGGGAACATTGCGGCCGCGCGCCGGCAACGCCAACTATGCCACAGCCGGGCAACTGAGTCCTCTAATAAACGATCCATATTATCTGACTATTGGAATAGGGACTAGAATATTTTTAGGGGGAAGTATAGGATTTGTATCCTGGCAAGGGACACAACACAAACCCAATGTCAAACGAACAAAAAGGGGAGTCCCTCTTGTCCCTGCAGGGACCATATGGGTCATGGGTGATCTCAAACAGATGAAACCGGAGTGGCTGGTAGGAGTCAGTCTACAGGGATATGGATGTTCACTGGCTGTAGGACTAGGTATCCCTATCCCTGTCTTGAATGAAGAGATCGTTCAGTATGCTGCTGTATCAGATGAAGAGATCTTTACCAACATTGTCGACTATGGGAATCCAAAAGGGGGCTCCAAAAGTTGTGGTACGGTAAATTATGCCCAATTGAAAAGCGGCACCATTCAGATACATGGAAAAGATGTCCCTACAGTACCGATGTCGAGTCTTGTGAAAGCGCGTGAAATTGCAGAAGTCTTAAAGCAATGGATTCTCAAAGGGAAATTTAGTCTGACAGAGCCACAGCAAACACTTCCCAGTGTATCACGGGGTTAGCTCAAGGCTGAAGGCAAGAGAGGGAATTCTATATTAATAAGTTAGAAAACTTAAAACGTCTATTGCGCGACATGGGATCGGTTTTGATCGCGTTCTCAGGAGGCGCGGACAGCTCTTTTCTCGCCAAGGTAGCACAGGAGACCCTTGGCAGCGAAGCGATGGCTGTCATCGCATCAGGGTCAATTTTTCCAAGGGAAGAGACAGAAAATGCTCAAAGTATGGCAGCGAAAATAGGAATAAAATGCGTGACCGTCCCCTTTGGTATATTAAAGGAACCTTCTTTCCGAACTAATTCTGACAACCGGTGTTACTTTTGTAAAAAACAATTATTTACAAAATTTTTGACAATCGCATCAGAGAAAAAATTTGCTTGGGTTGCAGATGGAACTCACGCGGGAGATCATATAAATTCAAGGCCGGGACACCAGGCGATCAAGGCCCTTGGAATCCGCACACCTCTTAAGGCAGTAAGTATGACAAAAGCGGAAATAATAGATCTCAGCAAATCTCTCAACCTTCCCACGTGGAACAAACCTTCCGGAGCCTGTTTGGCCACGCGGATTCCATACGGAACCCCGATAGAGAGTAAACGGCTTGGTCGTATCGAACGGTGCGAAGCATGGATAAAAAAGAAGGGATTCACTCAAGTTCGGGTACGGGACCACTTTCCGGAAGCAAGGATCGAACTCGATCCGGAAGAAATCAGTATGGCTCTCTCTCCTGAATTTCGCAAAGATCTAATCAATGTATTAAGATCTGAAGGGTTTGAAAAAATAATGCTCGATCTTGAGGGATACAAAAGCAAAGAAGAATAAAATGATCCACGCCCAAAGTACGTGGCCGGGTCATGGAGTGATGGAGTGTTGGAGTAATGGAGTATTGGAAAGACAAAACAGATTCAGCCGTCGTAGCCTTGGCTACTATGGCGAAGTCGGCCACTGATGAAATTGAATAGGGAAATCAACCGGGCATTCCAGCGACTTTCACAACACTCCAATACTCCATTACTCCAACATTACTAACGTGATAGAAAGGAAAAGCATTGACTAAAACACAGAACTCATCTCCAGTGGAGCCCGCTCCTAAAAAAAATATTTTTAGAGAATACGCTGAAGCCATCCTTATCGCAGTTGTTCTGGCACTATTTATACGGGCCTTTATCGTCCAGGCGTTTAAGATTCCTTCCGGCTCCATGAAACCCACCCTTCAGATCGGGGACCATATTCTTGTCAGCAAATTTATCTATGGGATCAAGATCCCGTTCACGGACAAAACCTTATTCTCCGGCAAAGAACCAAAGCGTGGAGATATCATTGTCTTTGAATTTCCAGAAGACCCTAAAAAGGATTTCATAAAACGCGTTATCGGGGTGCCGGGGGACGTTATTGAAATTCGAGATAAAAAGATATGGATAAATAATGAACTCTTCACCGCCAACTACGGATCCTACTCAGACCCCAGGATATTCCCTCCCTCAGGTCGACCAAGGGATAATTTCGGCCCGGTTACAGTACTTCCCCACAGCCTGTTCGTGATGGGGGACAACCGAGATCAGAGTTACGATAGTCGCTTCTGGGGGTTTGTCGACTATTCCAAGGTAAAGGGAAAGGCTTTTATCATCTACTGGTCGTGGGATAAGGAGAATTTCGGTGTGCGATGGGGTCGGCTCGGTCACCTTATTGATTAAAAGTACTTTGTCCCTTGACGGAACCCTTTTTACAATGTTATTTTTAGATTGAGATCTTTGAAAAATGTCACGTTTTTCAAAGGTCTCACACTGAGATTGATTCCAGAGGAGCACTTTGATTAGTATGCGCAACAAATTGCCTTTAATGGCTCATTTAAGAGGCCTCTTTACCTGTTCAGGGTAGAGAGGTTTTTTTTGGATATCAT
The DNA here is from genome assembly GCA_030672555.1 of Desulfobacterales bacterium. GTDB lineage: Bacteria > Desulfobacterota > Desulfobacteria > Desulfobacterales. The sequence goes on along the minus strand of DAOVGD010000127.1, from coordinate 11,866 downwards.
ATGGATTTTGTAAGAAAAGACATTCTGAGTGTTGAGGAATTAACAGGGGAAGAAATAGAGCTCATCCTCGATACCGCGGATTCCATGAAGGAGATATCGCATCGTGATATTAAAAAGGTTCCAACACTTCGCGGTAAAACCATTGTCTATTTTTTCCATGAGCCAAGCACCCGGACAAAAGCCTCATTTGAGATTGCCGCAAAAAGACTGAGCGCCGATACTGTCAGCATCTCAGCTTCTACAAGCAGCATAGTCAAAGGAGAAACCCTTATAGACACCTCAAAAAATCTGGAAGCAATGAATCCCGATGTTATTGTCATTCGGCATCAGGCTTCCGGAGCCCCTCATATGATCGCAAAGAGAGTTCGCGCCTCCGTAATAAACGCTGGTGACGGAATGCACGCCCATCCGACTCAGGCACTTCTTGATATGATGACTGTACGAGAAAAAAAAGGTACGCTTTCAGGCCTCAGGATAGCCATTGTAGGCGATATCGCTCATAGTCGAGTAGCGCGTTCCAATATTATCGGATTTACAAAAATGGGGTCGAGTGTTGTAGTTTCAGGACCGCCAACCATGATTCCCACAGGGATTGAATCAATGGGGGCAAAGGTCGTCTATTCTATCGAAGATGCAGCCAGAGAGGCTGACGTTATCATGATGCTCCGCATTCAAAAAGAACGGTTGGGAGATTTTCTTTTCCCAAGTGACCGCGAATACGCGAACTTTTTCGGATTAACCCATGAGGCAGTATCAAAGGCACGAAAAGATGCCTTAATCATGCACCCCGGCCCTATAAACCGGGGGGTTGAAATCCCACCCGAAATCGCTGACGGACCGCAGTCTGTAATTCTGGACCAAGTAGAAAATGGTGTGGCAGTGCGAATGGCCTTACTCTATCTATTAATCGGAGGATCACGTCATGCGTCTGACAATTAGAGGGGGGAGGGTCATAGATCCTGCAAGCAACACCGATGCCGTTAAAGATGTGGTCGTTGAAGATGGGAAGATAGTTGAACTGACACCGGGGTTAGAGGGCAGAGGGCAGAAATCCAAAATCCAAAATCCAAAATCCAAAATCATAGACGCTTCCGGCAAGTGGGTAGTTCCGGGGCTTATCGACATGCATACACACCTGCGCGAGCCAGGGCACGAATATAAAGAGACGATAAAAACAGGCACACTGGCAGCGGCAGCCGGTGGCTTCACAACCATCTGTTGTATGCCTAACACCGACCCTGTAAATGACAACCGATCGATTACCGATTATATTCTGAAAATGGCAAAAGAGGCTTCCTATGCACGCGTTTATCCTGTAGGGGCAATTAGCAAGGGGCTCAAGGGAGAATCATTAGCCGAGTTTGGCGAATTGAAAGAAGCAGGAGCAATTGCCGTATCTGATGACGGACATCCTGTGATGAACAGTCAACTGATGAGACGGGCCTTAGAATATGCCAAGAGATTCGGCCTTCTTGTCATATCTCACTGCGAAGATCTTTACCTTGCCGGGAAGGGTGTAATGAACGAAGGGGTTATTGCCACCCGCCTCGGTCTGAGAGGTATCCCCAACGCCGTTGAAGCAGGCATGGTAGCCAGAGATATCCTCCTGGCCGAATTTACAGGGGGACGATTGCACGTTGCCCATGTCAGCACCGAAGATTCCGTACGTTACATACGAGAGGCAAAAAAAAGGGGGGTCCCGGTTACAGCGGAAACTGCTCCACATTATTTTTCGCTGACAGAGGAAGCGGTCTTGGACTACGATACAAATGCCAAAATGAGTCCTCCGCTTCGCACAAAAAAGGATGTTGCCGCCATCTGCGAAGGACTACGCGACGGCACTATAGATGTTATTGCCTCTGACCATGCACCTCACAGCAGTCTTGAAAAAGAACTGGAGTTCGATGCCGCAGCAAATGGAATTGTTGGTTTAGAAACATCTCTTTCGCTGTCTCTGAAACTTGTCAAAGACGGTATCCTCGATCCAATGTCCCTGGTTGCCAAAATGTCCACAAACCCAGCACATATTTTAGGTATACCTGCCGGCGTATTGAAACCGGGAGTCTCTGCGGATCTAACTATTATCGATCCTGAAATACCCCGCACCATTGACATCCATTCTTTTAAATCCAAATCTTGTAACAGCCCGTTTGACGGATGGAATTTACAAGGAAAGTCAGTCCTTACCATGGTGGAAGGCTCTATCGTCTTCGAGGAGATGTAAATGGCCCACATTCTTGTAGTAGACGATGATCTAAACGTACTCGAATTCCTCGATGAAATGCTTGCCAAGGAGGGATATAAAGTCTCCTGCGCTGATGATGGTGCAAAGGCCGTTGCAATGTTGAAAAAAAGACCTTATGACCTGCTTCTCTGCGATATTCGCATGGCAAAGCTCTCCGGATTGGAAGTCTTAAAAAGGGCAAAAGAAATCCAGCCAAATATAGTCGCAATAATGATATCAGCCTTTGCCACTACAGAGACCGCCGTGGAGGCTATACGACTCGGTGCCTACGATTATATTCCAAAACCTTTTAAAGTTGGCGAGCTCTCTCAGACCATACGCCGCGCCTTAGAAAAAAAGACCCTGGTCCAGGAAAAAGAGGAACTTGAGAGAGAGCTGAAACAGACAGTACATTTTGGAAATATTGTCGGCAATAGCCCTCAAATGATGAAAATCTATACACTAATACGGCAGGTAGCAAAAACCAAGACAAATGTCCTGGTCAGCGGAGAAAGCGGAACCGGAAAGGAGTTGATCGCCCAGGCGATCCACAGCAACAGCGATCGTCACGAGCGACCGTTCGTTGTTATCAATTGCGGTGGTATCCCTGAAACCCTGATGGAAAGCGAACTCTACGGTCATAGAAAGGGGGCGTTCACCGGCGCTATTGACAATAAAAGAGGTCTTTTTGAGGTAGCTGACGGCGGCACAGTCTTCTTAGATGAGATAGGCGAACTCACCCCGCCTATTCAGATAAAACTGCTGAGGTTAGTGCAGGAAAAGGTCTTCAAGCGAGTCGGAGGCACCGAAGATATCAGTGTTGACATACGAATCATCTCGGCCACTAATAAGAATCTGGAAAAAGAGGTGATCGAGGGTCGGTTTAGAGAAGACCTTTATTACCGTCTTAATGTTATACACATCAATGCCCCCCCTCTGCGCGAACGCTCCGACGACCTTCCCTTACTTGCACAACATTTCCTTGAAAAATATGCAAGGGAGATGGGAAAAGAGATCAATAAGCTCTCCTCCTACGCCCTTGACATGCTCAGCCGTTACGATTTCCCTGGAAACGTACGAGAACTTGAAAATATGATCGAACGAAGCGTTGCCCTTTCCACCACTAACATCATCCTTCCGGAGAGTATCACCCTATCAACATTTAAGCGTGATTCCAAGGAGAAGCCTTCCCCTGTTGATATTGATATAACTCTATCCGGTTTCAACTTAGAAGAAACATTGAACGATACGGAAAAAAAATATATCAAAAAAGCGCTTGAAACAACCGGTGACAACAAAAAGAGGGCTGCAGAGATCCTCGGGATAAATCTACGCTCTCTTCGATACCGGATAAAAAAATTGAAAATGGAATAACTCCCCACACACAATTCCTAAATTCCCTCATCATCTTACAAAATCCCACCTTTTTGTTAACTTTTATCTCGAACTAACCGAACATAATTTAAGTAACTACTCAGGTTCACAGTTCCGGGGTTCACGGTTCAAGGTTAGAGAGCGATGAGAATTGAACGTTTTGAAGATATTGAACCCTGAACCTTGAACCCTGAACCTTGAACCCAACAACCTGAGTAGTTACAAAACATTTTAACATCTGTCGGAAAATATGAGTTATCAAGAAGAAGCGCAGGTAGTAGAGCTCTTCCATGAGTTCATTAATAAGTTGGTCAGCCTAATCGAGGGAAAAGGACAGTTCCTACAGGGACACTGCGCCCGTGTGGCTCGATATGCAAATATCATGGCCACCTCTGTAAAACTGCCGTCAGAGCAGATACAAGAGGTTTACATAGCCGGGCTCCTTCACGACGTAGGCTATATTGTTATTCGCGAGCCCATCCTCGACAAGACGGACAAACTCAGTCGCGAAGACTTTGACAGGATTCGGGCCCATCCCGCCTCAGGCCAGCACATATTAGACCAACTTAACCTCAATCAAAATATCTTGCGATATGTCCGCCATCATCATGAATTCTTTGATGGAACAGGCTATCCTGACGGGCTTGCCGCCAACAAGATACCGCTGGGAGCTCGCATAATCGCTTTAGCCGAAGCATTTGATGCTATGACATCCGCCCGTCCTTATAGGAAGGCATTCACAATGGAGCAGGCGATTGAGGAGGTCGCGCTTCAAGCAGGCAGGCAGTTTGATCCGATGTTAGCCAAACTCTTTGCTGAGATCATGGAACGTGATCGCAAAATTCGAAAAGAACGGCAAACTCCAACGGTCGACACAAGACAAAAACAGACCTTAGAGAATATCGTACAGGACATCATAGCAGCATTCAAGGAAGGAAAATTATCACTTCCCGTATTGCCTGAAGTTTTGGAGCATATCCAGAAAGTATTGCTCGATCCAGACACAAGTATGGAAGATGCCGCATCTGCTATTCGAGGGGACGTCAAGATATCAACTTCTCTGATTGCGCTGGCCAACAGTCCTTACTATAGAAGAGTACAAAAAGTCGAATCAGTAGAGCAGGCCGTGTCGCGGCTTGGGTTTAAGGAAACGTCTAAGCTGGCCACCCTGATTGCTAATAAAAGTTTATATAAGTGCGATCAAAAGAGATATAAGGTCCTTATGATCCAGTGTTGGAAACATGGTCTTGCCTGTGCCTACCTTGCATATTTTCTTGCTCGACAGCTTCGCCTTCAGGACTCAGAAGAGTATTTTACAATGGGTCTCATACATGATATCGGCAAGGGGTTACTGCTCCATGCTATAACCAAGGTACTACAGAATAAAAATCTCTCTTTCGAATTTGAAAGTTCCGATGTCAAAGAAGTTATAAACAAGATGCACACCTCCTTTGGCGCCGCACTCCTAAAGCAATGGGGATTTTCCGACAGATATATATTTATCGCCAAACACCATGAAACAACATCAAACAAAGGCAATGTCCCTCTTGAATTGAAAGTCATTCAACTGGCTAACTTATTGACACGCGAACTCGATTGCAGACCATGTTGTCACGAAGGGGAGGATGAATTAATCGCAGGTATTATATCTACCTTACAGCTAAGCCCCCAAGCCGTAGATCTTGTGATCCAACGAACGCAGGAGATTATAGAGCAGGTAATGACGGGTCTGTAGAATTATTTGCGGTATCCCCTTACCGGCCAAATATATTCCCTGTGATTAATCTTGTTATAGTAATCAACCCTGCTATTTCTCACATCTACGCACCAGACATAATCATGATCTTTGGCATTCAGATCAGATGACCAATAGATACCGGATGCAAGATGTAAAAACGGATGGCGGTCCGGTAGGACGGGAGATTCTTTGCTGTAGTCGATCAGTGTTCTAAGATCTTCCACTGCGGGTAGCCGCCAGTCGTTATAACCGCAGTATTTTTTAGCATTGAGGCGTACGACGAACTCCTTGGCCTCAGGCCATACCCTTTTGCCACGCGCCAGGTTTGCACTCTTTGTCCACATCAATCCGGAAAGGCGATCTGTAACGGTCCCGTTTTCATGGTCGCAGAAACGTCTATCGGTCCAAAATCTTCCCTTGCGGAGCGCCCCATCGTCTCCCGCATAGTAAGAAATGTCCTGTCCGGTCTTTGGAAGGCGGTCAGGGACATCCCGTAGACTGCGTACCGGCCAGACATAATTGAACATATAGTATTTGTGGCCGTAATCGATATGCCCGAGGAATAGATATACACGCCATGCGTGATTAGTGTAATCGGCTGTGGTGGTACTCGTCCAATACCAGACTTTTACATTGGAAAAAGGATGACCAGGAGGAAGCGCAGGGGAATATCTGGTCCTGTCAATAAGGCTGGCAAGTTCATTTACGTTGGGGAGTCGCCAATCATGATATCCACAATATCCATTTGCATTGAGCTGAGAGACAGCATCAAGTGCACGGAACCAGTCATATATGTCGGCAGCAGTATCAGCATCCTTAGTCCACATAAGAACGGTAAGCCTGTCGGTAACTGTTCCGTCATTGTGATCACAAAAACGACCGGCCTCTCCGAAACTCATCCCCGCAGAGGACAAAAGGAAGCAAAGTAACAAAAAAAAACCTATCCCGCTATACATTCGGACATGGGACATCTTTTCACCATCAGTGCTATTTTAGAAAAAATCGGTGATATTCCTCTTCCTTAAGGTGCCTTTTGAGAATCCCGAGTATATAATCGATCACTTCTCTGATCTCGTCATCGCTTAATCTTTTTGCCAGGATCTGCATCAATTCATCATCTGTAAACTTTTGAAGATAGGCAATCAAAGACTTCTCATCGGTCTCCCGGTCCAATCCGAATACAATCTTGCCTTCATCATAGGTATTTACAAAATCGTGGGTGTGTTTTCCCATCCATCTCTCCGCAAGTTAGCTCACAGCTCATGGCTGATATAGATCTTAAGATAATGTTTTTGGGGACGTAGACTTACGCAGACAGCCGCAGATTTAAAAAATCTTGAAAATCAGCGTTCAACCTGCCCGCTGACGCCTGAGCCCGTCCGCCTCGGCTGAGCCTCGCGATGCCGGGCGTGGCGTAGCGGTGGCAGGCGGGTCTGCGTCCAAAAGCTTTTTCTTGAATGCTACAGCTCATAGACAACTATATCTTGTGATGAACTTAGCGCTCTCCGAGGCGTAGGCTCTACGAGCCGGAGGCCCTTCGGGCGGGCTGTTAAACGGTGGGCAATGCCCACCCTACAATATTGCAAATAACACTCTGAAATGGCTAATCTTTCGTAGTGGGCAATGCCCACCCTACAGTATTGCAAATAACACTCTGAAATGGCTAATCTTTCGTAGTGGGCAATGCCCACCATTTTCGGCTATTAAATTAGATTTGACCATTTAAAACTAGCGAAACGTATGATCTATTATTGGAGGAACTGTTTTAATTGTCAAGAAAGAAGATATTTGTTAAGATGCTTTAGAATGTCATATGATTGATCGAATGCAGATAACCAGGAGGCTGTCCGAGAATTATGTCCGTAACGAAAAAGAGTGAGAACGAGACAAAATTTTCGCAAATTTGAGGAGAATAGCATGCCTATTTGACGAAAACTTGCGGGAATTTGGGCCGTTTCTCACTCTTTTGCAGTAGGATCAGAATTCTCGGACAGCCTCCTATGTACCTGGGAGGTGAGAACAATAACCGAACTGGAAAAAATTATTATTAAAACAACAGCTAACCTTGATGATCTTTATCCATTTTGGAACTTTGCTCCAAAAAGTGAAATAATGGATGCCCTGATTGATCCAATGAAAACGTTTGTCACCTCTACCAAGATCGACAACAGATATCTTGATGATATTATTAGACTTTGGAAAGAATATCCCGAGAAGGTCGACGCACTGCCAGTACACGCATATGAGATTACCGTAACATTGGACGACAAGACAGTTTATTACATTGGAGATAATGGCAATCATCTATTAATCGCAGCAAGATTTCTGCGAAAACAAAATATTCGGGCGGAACTTCAAAATATTGACTATGGCGTCCTAATCATTACATGGGGGTTGTGGCACGATAAAGAAGATGGTTGGTTTTGCGTCCCAAAGGATACAAGTCTGTACGAAAGGACTTTACCGCTATATAAGATACCAGACAAAAGAACATTGAAAAGGTTATGCGAACTCGGATTTAAGGAAGGCTGGTAAGATTACTGTTTCTTGGAACAAAATGTATGGATACTGTCTAAGATTCCATTGATAAAAGCGCCTGATTCTTTGGTGCCGTATTTTTTCCCGAGATTCACCGCTTCATTGATGGAAACTTTGAAAGGGATGTCTGCGCAATCCCTTTTGCTGCGGGAGCTAAGGGGTGTCTGGAAAAATGCTGATCCCGAGCCAACCCCGATAGAGGTCATGGCCGCCATAGAGCTGGGTATGGTCGAATCGGATGAAGGGGTCCTGGAGAAACTAAAAGAATTCTGGCAGGAAAACAGGATAGAGGGGTACGATTTCAGAAACTTTGAGGCTGCCCTGGTCAGGGTTGGTCTGAAACTGCGAAGGGACAAGGAACTGAAGAACATCTTTGATAGGGCCACGTAGGCCTTTCATGACGGGCGGCTCTTGAAGACAAACTCAGACGGTTGCTGCATGAGCAAAACGCCGCAACACCGTATCCTCTCAAGGGAGGTAGGGAACCCGTCCGTAATCAGCTTCTTTCTTAGTGTCTATGGTGCAGACCAGATTACGTTTCCCTCTTCGTCAAATAGGACTAATGTAGAAACGGAGCGTTTCGTGATCGGGCCAGTGCCTGGCACTTTTAGCGGAGTACTTCCAAGCGTAACGCGGACCTTGCGGTTCTCGTCTAGCAGGTACAGGCTCGGTTTCCCGTTTGCATTCAGACACAAGGTAGCTCGGTCCCTTTCGTTCTTGTCCCTCAGTACTAGGAGCGGCCACTCATTTACCGGATTCAAACCTATCTGCAAGGCTACCTTGTCATCCTTACTTATCATAAGCAACATTGGAGCTCCTGTCACTACCCTTAGAGCAGTGCGGGTGTTACCATCCTTGTCCACCAACCGAAACTCCTCGGCCTCAACGACTTTCTGATGCTGAGGCATCTTCTGAGCAAATACCGGCTCACCGATGAGGAATTGACTTGAGACCACCCCACCTGCCAGCCCGGCAACCAGGGTTAATACCACCATCAAACAATATTGTTTTCTGTTCATATGCCCCCCTTTTGTTCACTAAACGCTCAGTTTTTGGAAGTCACAATTTTCAATTGTTATAACTTACATTTCGCAGTTGGTCATTCTAAATTTTTTCAATTACCGGTGGGGGGAAAATTTCAATCCGTGCAATCAGACAATTTATAAAAAACCATGAAAAATAAAACTCTGGTTCATAACTTCCTGATATTCCGGAACCGGATTCCCGCTTTCGCGGGAATGACAATAACAGCACATCGTCATTCCCCTCGTCAAGCAAGGGACAGGCTCTGCGAAGCTTGTTCCTGCGGAAGCAGGAAGCAGGAATCCAGTTGCGCAGGTCGATATTTTTGGAAAACTAAAACTAATAAGTGCGAAGTGTAAGTTATAACTATGAAATCTTACTTATAATTCTCGCAGACTGTCTCAGATGCAGGGGAGATAAGGGCTAAAGCCCAAAGGCAATCGGCACCCTGCATTGTAACGTTACGTCGTTGGCATCTGCTGATAACCCGATGCTGGCAGTTATGTCTACAGAGAACCGCCGAGAAATGGCATAGGTACCCCCTATGTTAAGAGAAATGATGTTCAGATTACTTCCCTCCAGTTCAGCCCCGTTCTGCTCGGTCTTACCGGTAATTCGGTGATTGAGGGAATAATTGAGAGAAAATTTCTCGTTGAGCGCGAGAACGGTACCGAGGTTATATTCAAAGCTGTCCCCTGGATCAATATCCCCGTAAGACTTGCCGACGTCTCGTGGAGCATTATAGAAATAGGTCAGGTTTAAAAATAAGACGACGGGATCGGAGGTTTTGACAAAGATAAGCCCGCCCGAATACCCCCAATGTCCCGTGCCAGTCGGAAACTCCTTGAGGCGCCATTCGCCACTTACGCTCTCGGTCTCCAGCCCGTAAGGATCCCGTCCGGTGTCCGACTTGACACCAAGATTAAGCATAATGTCCGGGATAGAACCGTGCTCTTTAATCAGTCGATAGACGAATCCTGCTTCAATATCTCCCAAGCCACTATCATCAGCCACATAAGTATTCATCGCTTCATCAGAGCTTCCAGAGCTTGTCTGCGTATCTCTCCTGTAAAGCCAGGGAACCTTAACATTCAGTTCCATATCTTTATAACCTAATCTGGCCGTAACAGACGCGATATGTATATCCCTCTTTATGTCCTTGAGATCGAACGTACCGATGTGGATGGCGTGGAATACGGTAAAGCCGCTAAGGGAAACAAGCTGCTTGGCGGAAATGTGAGAATATTGATATGCCGGCTCTAAAACGAACCGCCATTCGGAAGGGAGAACTCCGCCTTTTTCTACGGAGACACCCGGGAGAGGTTTTCGTTCTTCTTGCTGGGCGAGGGCACGAGGGGAAAGAGTAGATGCACAGACAACAATAATAGACAACACAAAAAGAGCTATCTTACGCACGGCAATATCCTTTCTTATGACATAGTTTTCCTCCTTTTTTAAGTTAACATAAAAGTCACCCTAATATAAAGTGATTTCACGCAGGGATACGGATACCACGTTCGCCTGATGGTTCAAACACCCTGATGACTGGTTGATAGAAACAATCCCCTTAACTCCTTGCAGGGCAAAAGTACTTATGCTGTCAATGCGCGACACGCCGATATCGATGATCCTGTTGTTCGCATTTTGCATGCCAAGGTCGGCATCGGAAAGAGAAACAACCGGGCTGGAGCCGATAGACACATTTATAAGCGCGCTCTGCGTATTAATGCTGCCGGCTGATTGATTGACTGTAATAATACCTCTGACTCCAAAAAAGGCATTGTCAAGAATAGTATTGGATATTTCAGAACCAACCGCGATGACTTTATTTCCGGAAGTAGAGTTTTGCAAGGCCGAAGTGGCTTGAAGAAGACTGTCGGCCCCTTCCCCGGCAAGAGTGACGGTTACCGCGTTATTTTGATTATTTAATGAGCCCGGGGCCTGATTAATACTTATGATGCCCGTTGACTCGGTGAGGGAATCGGCCCCAATGTGGGCGGACTTTATTCCTCGGCTCTCGGTTACCTGGTTATCGTTACTCGTTGCGGTGACCATGCCTGAGCTCATAGCAGAGTGGTCCACCTCGGTTACTTGAGTGGTGGTGAGGGAAATATCTTTGGTAACGGCCGTCTCCTCTACAGATACAACCTCGGATGTCTGACCTACGGTGTCTGATACCTCTACCTCTGCCCTGGCTGGCAGCCAGGAAAATGAGAGAGCAATAAGAATACTTAACGCTGTCCCCCAAATCCTTTTATTCATGTAAAAGCTCCTTTTGCAGTTACTCAAAAGGCTGCCCGTCAATTCCCGTACACGCCCGACAAGATTTCCGAAAGCTGGCCTACCTTCGAAGGATCGTTTATATTGATCACAGTGAACTGGAGGTTCATAACCGTGGTGACCACGTTGTTGCTACCCGGCACCTGGGTGATTTGAATAGCTCCCTGGGTATAGTTGATGTCGCCAACAAAGGCCTTCATCCTGACGACCTTATCTCCCATATTCATGGTACTCTGGGAAGAAACCGGGCCGCCACCATCACCGCTATGCGTATTACCATTGACCACAACGTTAACATCGCCCAGATCGGTGTGGTAAGTCGCAGAAGCGTCAGCAGCCGAACCACTGGTATTTTCCCAATACCCGGAGAAATCGAAAGCAAAGTAGAACCCTGCATATCCGCCCCGGATATCTGCCATTTCTTCGTCAGACACTGCCACTGCCTCTACTCCTAATACCTCGAACGGACTGGGCCCTGCGCTCGCAGATACGCTGAAAAATATCAGGTTACTAATTGTACCCCATGCTATTATTGTAAGCCACAGCCTGCGTATCTGCTTTAAGTTCGTCATGGTATGCCACCTCGATCAATGGTCCAAAAAATGCAGCTTTTCAGCGAAGGATCCATGTTAAATTGGCCAGTATCCATTACTCCTTTTATCCTGAAAACACGGTCCACCGGCAAAGCC
>DAOVGD010000005.1 GCA_030672555.1 Desulfobacterales bacterium | reverse complement strand
GTCCCAGATCTTTTTGCCAACCAGCCCTGTAATGTCACACTCGAAAAACTCAAGAGCCGCCTTGTTGGCAGCGATGTAACTACCGCTTTCATCAATAACCATGACGGGATTCGTAGAATTCTCATAGTGGGTTCGATGTATAGTTTCAACTTCGAACAAAATGTCCTCCCTCCCCTTGAGTTTAACAGATTCTTTGTCTGACTCTTTATCCCTTTGCTCTAATTTTTTATCATTAGGTTTATCAGCCATTGAAACTCCTTATTATTACCTGGTGTACTCAGCCAAGCCCAAATAACACAGCAAGCGTAATGCCAAAAAATTGCTTTTGAGAAGAAAGTTCTAACTAACTGTAATTTTAAATTATTTTGTGACTAGGGCAGCATACGCTCGTTTTCTGCTGTAACAAAACGTTACAATAGTGGCTTTGTTTCGATTATTTTTGCGTTACCTTTCTATACAGTAGCGACCTCTTTTGTTTGAAAAGATATGGACAAAATATATTTTTTTTAGTAGACAGCGACTCCAGCTATGAATAAACCAAGAATTCTTTTAATAGACGATAACGAAGCCTTTTTGGAACTTTTTCTCTCTCTTCCTGAGACTGCAAGTTTTGACATAGTTCCTCTCACATCGGCTCAAAAGGCGGTCGACGTCCTGAACAAGGAGCCCGTTGATCTGATTATCTCAGATGTGCAAATGCCTGAGATGACAGGGTCTGAGCTCTTCACCATGGTTCAGGATCTCTACCCTGACATCCCCGTCATCCTGATCACCGCCTTTGGTTCTACAGAACAGGCTATCCAGGCGGTCAAGCAAGGGGCCTTCCATTATTTTGAGAAGCCTATCAACGATAAATTAGATCTATTCTGGACAACCGTCCGGGAGGCTTTGGTCAAGAGGGAGATGACCAAAGAGGTCGCCTCGCTTCGCAGGGAAAAGTCCCTCCAGTTAAAAATACCGGTGACCATCATAGGCCAATCAGATGGACTCAGGAAGGTATTTAGGTCAATAGATGAGGTTGCGGAGATCCCCGTTACTGTGCTTATATATGGGGAAACCGGTACAGGAAAAGAGCTGGTTGCCAGGGCTATTCATAATCAAAGTGACAGACGGGACAACTCTTTTTTTGCGGTAAACTGCAATGAATTCGCCTCCGGAGTCTTGGAGAGTGAGTTGTTCGGCCATGAAAAGGGGGCATTTACCGGTGCAATAGATCGGAAGGCAGGTATTTTTGAGTTAGTTCACCAGGGGACTATCTTTTTGGACGAAATCAGCGAGGCCCCCCATTTCCTTCAATCTAAACTCCTCAGAGTGGTGGAGACGAAGAGCTTTACGCGCGTAGGAGGGACCTCGCCCATATATTCAGACTTTCGTATCATTGCGGCCACCAACAGCGACTTGGAGGCAGATGTTGCAAGCGGTCACTTTCGTAAGGATCTTTTCTATCGTCTAAATATCTATGTCATTGAAATTCCACCCTTGAGGGATAGAAAAGAGGACATCCCACTTATAACTGAGTTCTATCTTAAACAATTCAGTCAGGGGTATCGTCGACCAATAGCCGGTATTTCTACTAACGCCATGTTATCCCTCAGGGAATACGATTGGCCGGGGAATGTCAGGGAGCTGATAAATGTCATAGAGCGGGCTGTGATAACCTGCAAGAACAGCATGATCACCACCAAACACCTCCCGTTTGATACAGAAGAGTATCGGAACATATCTGATCTGAACCTGAAGGATGCTGAGAAGTTCTTTATCAGCCTGGCCTTGAGGCGTACCCAAAATAATAAAACCAAAGCGGCTGAGCTATTGGGTATAAACCGCAAGACTGTGATTGAAAAAGTGAAGGGGTATGGGATCGAGGAATTGAGGGATTGAGGAATTCGAGAATTGAGGAATTGAAAATTGAAGATTGTCGATTGATGATTGTTGAAAGAGAAATTGTCAATGCGCTTTAACATATTACGTCTTTGCCTGATTTTTTTGTTTATTTTCTCTTGCAATGTGCAGGCTGATGATACGGTATCCGAACCCGAGGCACATGAATTGGGAGAAATCGTGGTTACTGCCACGCGTGCGGAGACCCGTAAACAGGATGTGGCAGCCAACGTGACCGTTATTACCAAAGATGATATAGAGAAGATGCCGGCCGCAAGCGCCGCCGAGGCGCTTCAGTATGTGCCGGGCGTCCACATAGGGTTCCGCGGCGGACCGGGGAGCCAGGCCTACACTGTTCATATCCAAGGCTCGGAAACCCGGCACGTGGCCGTGTTTCAGGATGGTGTCCCCCTGAATCAATTGGCCAATCCCTTGACCGACCTTGCCTATATCCCCGTTGATACGATCGAACGGATCGAGGTCTACAAGGGGGCGGCCTCTTCTGCATGGGGTTCTTCCCTGGGCGGCGTGATCAATATCATTACCAAAGAGCCGGACAAGAAAAGGCCGTTTT
>DAOVGD010000109.1 GCA_030672555.1 Desulfobacterales bacterium | reverse complement strand
CTCCCCTAAGCTTTGTTATCGGATCATTTGTATTCAGCAAGGTCTGTGCGGCAATGGCCCCCAGGGCGCAGATAACACGGGGCCGGATTGCCTTTAGCTGGCGGACAAGAAAAGGTAAGCAGGCATCAATCTCATCCTGTTCCGGATTTCTGTTGTGCGGCGGACGGCATTTTACAATATTACATATATAGACGTCTTCTCGGGTCAGATCAATAGCCTGGATAATCTTAGTCAAGAGCTGACCGGCCGCCCCCACAAATGGTTCACCTTGCACATCTTCTTCATGGCCGGGACCTTCTCCCACAAAAACAAGTCTTGCCCTGGGATTCCCCTGACCGAAAACAATATTCTTGCGGCCTTTAGAAAGCTTACACCTCTTGCAATCTCCTAAATCCTTTCGTATATCCTCTAACTCTTCCCTTAAGGTCACATCTTTTCCCCATCCGTCCAGGATATCCCGCGTCTTCTGTGAAAGAGCGAACCCATTGCACCCCACCGCGCCCATATAGCGCAAATAGGCCCTAAAATCATTCACCACCTCATCAAACAGGAGGGGCTTTTCATCCTTGTATGTGGGAGAGTTTTCCATTTTTTATTTTGACAGGATTAACAGGATCTTCAGGATAGGTCTTTTCCTTAAGAACAAAGCCTTATTTTTTTTATCCTGTCCCATCCTGTTAATCCTGTCTAAAACCCAAAGTTTTTATTTCCATTACTTTGTCTAAAATCAAATCGGCGATCGCCTCTTTCGACATCAAAGGGAACGATTCTCCGCGACCATCCCTGAAAATTAGGGTGACTCGATTCGTGTCAGCGCCAAATCCTGAATCAGGCCTTGTAACATCGTTTGCCACAATTAAATCAAGATTCTTCTCTTTAAGCTTGGTTTCGGCATTTTCAACAACATTCTCAGTCTCCGCGGCAAACCCCACTAATACGCGCCCTTCTTTAATTTCCCCTACTCTTTTCAATATATCCGGTGTCCTGCAAAGTTCTACGACCAGATTTTCGCTTCCCTTTTTCATCTTTTGCCCTGATACTTCTACCGGTCTGTAATCTGAAACTGCCGCAGCTTTTATAATTATAGAAGCAGAATCAAAATATTGCAAGACTGCTTCCTCCATCTCTTTTGCGGTTCGGACCCGGATCACCTTAACACCAGATGGACTATCCAGAGGGGTGGGCCCGCTGATCAGCACGACCTTAGCGCCTCTTCGACATGCCGCCTTAGCCAGGGCAAATCCCATCTTTCCGGACGAAGGGTTGCTCAGAAACCTCACCGGATCCATCGGCTCCTGTGTAGGGCCTGCTGTTATGAGCAAAGATTCTCCCTCCAGGTCTTTTGGAGAAATTACTCTCCGGAGGTGTTCAACAATGGTCTGCGGTTCAGGCAAACGCCCCGGCCCATTGTCGCCGCAGGCCATCGGACCGCTTTCAGGCTGAAGTACATGAAAGCCAAACAACTGCAGGCGTTTTAGATTCTCCTGGGTTATGGGATTTTGATACATCCGAACATTCATCGAGGGGCAAATCAACACCGGCGTCTGAACTGCAAGGAGTAATGTGGTAAGAGGGTCGTCAGCAATCCCATGGGTCAACTTGGCTATGATATTTGCAGTGGCAGGAGCAATAACAACGGCATCCGCTTCTTCGGCCCATGAAATATGCCGAATTTCTGATGCGCCATTTTCTTCAAACAGATCCGTTAAAACCGGCCCCCCGGAAAGCGTTTCAAACGTCATGGGTCCTACAAAAGCCGTGGCAGCCCGTGTCATGACAACGCGCACCCGCGCCTCCTCTTTTACAATAAGACGCAAGAGTTCAACACTCTTGTATGCCGCAATCCCACCGGAGACTCCTAAAATGATCTTTTTGTCTTGCAGTATACTACACATATTGTTTCAACCTCTTAAGTCAACTGATCTCATTTCGAGGATAGAAAACAGACGAACATCTGGCATCTGGCATTTGGCATTTATCATTTAACATTTATCATTTAACATTTAACATTTATCAATGACAGATGATCAATGACAGATGATCAATGACAGATGATCAATGACAGATGACCCCTATTCCACCAGCGTCTCCTCCGTGCTCCCCAGAATAGGCGCCACCCATATCTCAACTTCTGTAGAAAAGGGCTTATCCATGATGTTGATAATGCAACTACGATTCTTCTTGCTAAAAAACATAATCGACTTAGGAGACTTAAACACACTAACCAGTTGCCAATTATCCTTTACCATATTATTGGTGAAAAACTCGATAAGAGAATCTACGTCCACACGCCCGGAAAACGCCAGGATGCCGGTTATAAAATTTTCAGTACGATATACAAAGGACTTCTTTTTATCAAGCGTCAACTCCTCTGGTATAAGAACATCTCCAAAATCGTAATACAATGTTGAAGCGGTCTCCTCTGCTTGTTGAATATCTACTTCGCCTTCCGCAGAATCACCATTCATTGCCGGCATACACCCTCCAATAATGGCAAACACCATAATCAATGCCAACACTCTTCCAGAATGTACAAATACTTCTCGCATCATACCCCCCTTTTAATTCAATCCATTGACTATTGAAGATTGAAGATTGAAGATTGTGTAGCCTTCCATCAACTTCAATCTTCAATCAACAATCCCTCAATCCCTCAATCCCTAAATTCCTAAATTCCCCAATTCTTACATCTATGTGCAAAAGTTTGCATAAAATAGAGAAAAACTTTTCACCCAAAGGTGCAATGCACCACTGCAAAGACGACAAAATAAGGCTTGAAGTCCGCGAACTAATACCGTATAGTGCAAAAGCTCTTATGTATTAGCGAAGAGGAACGATTGCCAGTAATAATCGGATACTATCAGACCTTTCAAAAGGTAGTCAAGCAGCATTTTAGCCTATAGCTGATAGATCATAGCGCATGGCTCATAGCTTATGGCTGATGTTGGCATGATAAATGCTGTGAAAAACTATTTTATGATGAGTCATCAACATCGATGGTTTCGCAATAAGTCGAAAACACCCCGTTTTGTCATTCCCGCGAAGGCGGGAATCCAGTAATATCAGCCGGTTCTGGACTCCCGCCTGCGCGGGAGTGACAGAAAGCCTGTCCTCGACCCTGATCGGGGATTGGTACTTTTTACGACACTATCAACATTGGAGAGCTTTGCATAATGCGACATTTTTTCGTCAGGCAAGGAAGGTGAAAAAGTTAACCGGAGGAATACATTAGGTATTTCGAGGATTAAATTTTGAAGCCTGACGCCGCATCACGGGAAAATGGCAGTTATGCAAAGGTCTCATTGGAGTGGATAAAACATGAAACAATTGAAAATACTGCTCGTAGATGACGATCCTGTAATCCTGGAAGAACTAAAGGACCTTCTGGAGATGTGCAACTATCCTGTGATTCCTTTTACAGACCCTTTAGAGGCATTGAACCAGTTTGACCACATCGAATGCGATGTAGCTTTCGTAGACTATGCAATGCCTGGAATGGACGGATTGTCATTAGTAAAAGCCCTCAAAGAAAAAAAACCGGAAATTATCTCTATCCTATGCACAGGATCGCTGATTAATCACAGGATTGTCTCAGAAATGATCAACACCGTGAATCTACACGGTTTTCTTACCAAGCCATGTAGATTAAAAGACATTGTCGGCGTGCTCGAATCCTCACTGGAAAAGACCAGGCTTTATAAGAATATGCAGAAACGAAAATTCCCGAGGAGTAAAATCTCTGTTCCCGTCTATTTCTTTACCAACAATGAAGAATCCGAACACAAGGAGAGGATAAGTATAGACACAATTGATATATCCAATGGAGGCTTGAGTTTTCTGTGTAAAAAGGAAAAAGGGTTCGACTTCGCAAAAGAATTTAAAGTAGATCTTTCCCATCTAAAACCCAACCAATCAAAGGCCAATGCGGAGATCGTATGGATAACCAAGGCCGACAACAACACCTTCCGTGGAGGAGTACGATTCTTGTAAAATCTGCAACAAACTTCTTCATCCTGTCAAAAAAATCTCACCCCCACTCCTCGAAAGTCAGCTTCTCTTCCAGGTAAGCAAACCTTTTCTCTCTGTAATAGTTCCTCACTTCGGGCGGCAAAACGCTTCCAAGCTTCACATCGAAATCTCTTTTCTTGAATGCACTCAACCTCTTGATGATTTTTTAGTCAATTTTTTGTATTTCATTTGTACACCTTGCTCAGGCCCGCCCTGGTGCGACTTACCTGAGAT
>DAOVGD010000068.1 GCA_030672555.1 Desulfobacterales bacterium | reverse complement strand
TTGATGTCAAACCCATGAACTATCTTGATACCAGTCTGAAGCCCACTTGGAATTTTTAACTCATGATAGGTATCGGATTTGTCAATAATATAATTCGCGTGTGTATGGCTTTTGCTCAAAAGGTTGATACCATTATCATGGGTGTTTTCAATTATCAGTCGCATTTGTGTATAGTAACCTGTTCCCAACTCTGTTATTCCCAGTTGTTCCCTTACACCATTTACAAGTTCTAAAAGATTGTATGTTTTGTTTGGAGAAGCAGCGACTTCCCAAATACTGTCTTCATCCTCACCCTTATGAACCTGTACCTCTTTTATTGTTACATATACGGCGTTGTATTCGTCTGTAGTCGCATCCGAAAGGCTCAAAGACAGTGTTCCGGTACCGCTCCCCGTGCTACTTGAGCTTGATCCCCCACCGCCACAGGCGGCAAACACCAATATGAACAAAGATGAAGCAATCCAAATCCACGATTTTAATGCTTTCATTACACGTACTCCCCTTTTGGGCGATTAGATTTTTTCACAATGAATATAGGACACTTTCCTGTAATTATAAACGATTAGGCACCATAACACAATTTGTCTATTGATCCAGTGGGAACCAAATAAAAAAACCAAGAAGAAGGGAAAGCAACCCGTTTCTTCTAAGCCCTATACATTCATGGCGCTTTCTCCTGGATTAATTTGTTCTCCTCCATGGTATACCCCCAATGATCAGCTCTTTTACCCGACTGATTTTAGACCTGTCTACGATTACCAGATCAGCAATGGCTCCACGGACAATGACCCCACGGCCAGGTGCCAGGCGAGGGATCGCATGTGAGGGATTTTTAGTCACCAAGGAAATGGCCTCAGGAAGGGTAACGACCTTTTGACTCACAGCCAGTTCCAAAACCTTGAGGATGGGACTATGATTTCCACCCCCATAATCCGTCGACACGACATCAGCAAGCCTGGATTCCAGGATGGCAAAGAAAGAGTCCAGTTCTTTTTCCCTCTCCTTGCTGTCCAATGTATCGAAGGTAGAGATGTCGATGGTTACACCCTTTTCCCTGAGTCGCCTTATGAGCACAATGCTTTCTTTCATCTCAAGACTTGGATGATTGCAATGGCCGGCAATTAATAGATTCCCAAGCCAGGAAATCCCCTCCACCCTGTCTATGGAAGAAGCGGCTGTATGTACGATAAGGGGGAGCGTGTATTTCTTTGCTAAATGGGCACCCTCTTCAAGGGCTTCAAGGGAGATACCAAAGGGGGGAAGGACGGTTTGCGATATTTTGTCAAATGCCCATTCTGGCGAATAGTTCTCTAAGCCGATCTCCTTAAGGACATTCTCTACCCTTTCGGGATCATAGAAATCGGATGCAATCTTCTTGCCTAAAATCGCCTCCTTTAACCTTCTTGCTTGATATTCATCAATCAAAACCCCTGTTTCTTTCTTAACCATCTCTGGAATAAATTTGTAATCTTGCACCCCGCCGCCAAGCGTGGCCCCCGAACCCGCTTCACCAATCGCGACCACAATTTTGGGGAAACTCTCTATAATCTTTTCTATCTTCTCCTCCCTCTGATCTTTGAGACCGGATGCGTCGATCCTTCTTGCCGCAAGATATGCCTTCGGGTAGTGGGTTGTAGCGGTCTTTAGATTGATAGGACATGTATGCTTTGCCTGAGGTATGAGCCCGGGATGGGCGAAGCCGTCCAAGTTGAGGATGGTGGTAGTTCCTTGATTGAAATGTGTTTCCAGATTCTTTTTCGCTTGGTCTCCGGGCAGGGGAGCTGAGGCACTGGAAAAAAGTGGGGCTCCCGGAACAATACCGTGTGCGTGGATATTGATGATTCCTGGCAGAACAAGTTTGTCCTTGCCCTCCAATATGTGAGTAAATCTAAGCCCTGACGGTTTCTCGTGTCCGATATATACGATTTTGTTGCCCTGAATGACTATATTGACTCTATCAACAAATGTCTTTCCGTCGCCAGTGACGAGTGCCGAGTCTTTAATCAAAAGGCTATGCATTTGGCTATACATCAGATGAGCCGGGGCGGCAAGCTCGGAGAAAAGATGGAGTTAAAATGAGTGTGCGAATCTCTTCTTCGCTTTCTGCCAGTGTACAATATCCTGCGGAGATAAGCCTAACTCGTCTAAGTTTCGCCCCTCCTTGAAATAGTCGCGATTGAGTATGTTGCCTGCTTCTTTAATGATTCTTCTGTGAAGTGGCGTATCGATTCCTAACGCTTTGCCCATATAGTACAAAGGAACCACCCGCGTCATCACCTCCTCGTAAAGGTATCGATGATTCATGGTTGTAGGCGCCGGCGACCGAATGGGCCCTCCTTCCGGATTATAGTACGGTGTATGTTCATCATGAACCATTTCAAAGAGGCTTCTTTTCCTCCCCCTGTCCGTAAGGGAGATATCATATGCGGTATGAAGAAAATCACGAGTGGTGGGGCAGTTCCTTATCCCCATGGCCTGGGCAACCGCTATCCTTTCCCTATCAAGTTCTTCTATCATTCCAGTCATGTCTTCATCGAGTCCCAGATAAAAGTTGAAGGACTCATGGGCTTCAATTCTTTGTCTTTGCATGATTATGCCAACTATATGGAGTCCGGGACCGTCGTTGATTCCGGCCTGAAGGGGGTCATCACATCCAATAAACTGGTCAGGATAAACACTGTCCCCCAATATCCGTAAAACATGCCGAATTCTTTCAGATGGGAGAGCAGAAAGATATAGCTTCCGTTTTTTTGCCTTTATCAAGACCTCGATCCTCCTGGAAGAAAGCTCCACTATCTTTGCGGCATAGATAAACGTATCGGCATCAGCAAACGTAACATCAGCAGTACAACCCTCCTCGGTGATTTTCTTAGCCATAACGAATTTACTATCAATACCACCAGCAAAAATCAGTATGGTCTGCTCATCGGTAAGGTAGGGAGCCAATTGAACGGCAACGGATTCATGGGCATTGGCGGTGGTAGTTATAATGATCACTTGAGACCCTTTGACCGCCACATCTACCCGAGAGGTAATTACATCAGGTTTGACCTTTCCCTCATAAATACCAGACAAATGGATCACCTGATGACGCTGGAGTAAGGCAAATGTTTCACGCGATTTTTCGTCGCCCGGCCAATTATAAAGAACTAATCGGATCTGAGGGAACTGAAGTTTTATTCTGGCCGCTTCACTGATTCCTGCATTCCCCGCCCCATACACGGTAATCTGTTTAATATGGTTTTTATCCGTATCTCGACTCGGCATATTTTCTCCGGTGAATAAGCGGCTTTACATTGAGACCTTTGAAAAACGTGACAGTTTTGCAAAGGTCTCACATTATGAGATGGGACAGTTGCTTAGAGTAATTCGTGAAGTCTTGGATCAGGAGTAGTTTTTATGCGATCATTGTCCCTAATATAAACACACCTAAAATGGTCATGAAAATTCCCACTCCCTTATACATCTGATCACTTCCGGACA
>DAOVGD010000057.1 GCA_030672555.1 Desulfobacterales bacterium | reverse complement strand
AGAAAGATAGCAAAGGGCTGGCAATAAAGCAATTGAAGAATCAGTATAGAGGCTGGCTGACTAATATATTCTGAGCTTGATGCGGATTGTGGGAAGCGGAGTAAGAACGCAATATTCTAATAAAAACCTTTTGATAAATTCATCTAAAAATGCTATGTAAAGATCCTTAAGTATAAAGATAGTGCCTTCACTGGCCGGGCAGAAAGCTCTTTGTTGGGTAGTACAATAACAAAAATTCATCATGTTACCAATATATTGATATCTATGGCCACTATAAGACAACGGTTTACGGGGAATAAGTGGTGGGAGTGCCGCGAGGGTGTCAATCGACTCAATACGAAAATTCATGTGCCACGAATGCATCAATTTAGAATTTATTAAGGGGGGGTATTATGAAAAAGTACAGAATGTTTTTATTGATTTTTGGAGTAGCGGTTATTTCTTTTGTATGCTCGGCTTGTTCACACACTCTTGAAGTAAAGAATCTGAATACTTATAGGAGCTTAGGGCTTGGATATTCAGGGGAGTCGGTTTGTCTGGGGGTGGTAACCGACACAGTGGAAGCGGTCGAGACTGAGTATGTCCGGTCAATTTGTATGGCTTTGCAAAATACAGGTTGTGCGTCGAGGATTCTTTTTCCATATAACCTTTCTTTACATAGCAGAGATCCCAAGGCTGATGTCATTGTAAAGATAAGTCCCTTAATGGATTATTCGGGTTCTGGGTGGAACTTTCTTATCAACTGGCCGGGATTTCTTATTTTTACCCCTGCGTGGAATGGTTACATTTATCACGCTGACATGGATTTTCGGATAAACCTTGTAGACGGCAGAACAAATGAAACGATTGACAACTTTTCAGTCCCTGTTAGGTACAATATACGGCATGCCGCTATGAATCGTACATGGACCGAAGTGGGATGGCTCGAGGTTAGTCTTATCCCGTTCATCGGAGGTTTTGTCTTTGTACAATATGATGATAACGTTACGGAATTGCTTCTTCAGAAAGTGAAGGGGGACGTGGGGAACTATGTGTCCGACAAGATAGCTTCGAGAATTGCTGGTTATAGTACCCATGGTAAGGGCAAAACAAGAAGACAGTGACGTTTTGCGCGTCTTTTAAAACCATTGAAATCTCAAGCCCACGAATACCGCTGCTCGCGCTTCATTGTTCTCGATTATGTTGCCGACCTTTCAATGAAGCGCGAGCTATCAATTAGATCATATCTGATGGATTTTCTCGATCCGAGATGCTACACGCTTGCATAGAGAAACCAGATCCAAAAAATTATTAAAAAATATTCTCTCCAGTAACTCAGCTGAGTAGATTGGCATTTTTGTTACCGTTTGTCCAAAAGCCATAGTTTATGGTATGTATTATCATATCTTTTCTGTAACATTTGGATTTGTGGCGATTCTGTTTGAGGAGTCTCCCTTCTTGGTAAGACGTCTCTTTTTACCCCAAGAAGATAAAAGGAGCCTCGAACAATTGGTGCGGTCTGCTGGAGGTACAAAGAAAAGTACTTCTCTCGTGGTGATAGATCTAAAGAAGAAGATCCAGGCCTATTTTCGGGGAAAGCCGATAGAGTGTAATTGGGATATACTCGACATGAGTAATCTCACTGTGCTGCAACAAAAAGTCCTTCGTGAAACCGGAGCTATTCCTTATGGTACGGTTCGATCCTATGGTGAAATCGCCGAGCGCATAGGGCGTCCTAAAGCGGCCCGGTTTGTCGGCGCCACAATGGCTCGGAATCCATTTCCGATTGTCATTCCCTGCCATCGGGTGATCGGGGCAAAAGGGAAATTGGGAGGATATGGAGGAGGGCCGGAGTTAAAGAAGCGATTGCTTCGATTGGAAGGTGTGCCTGGTTTCAAATAGTATTTGTTTATCTACCGCAAGATGTCCTGTCTGTTTCAATTTCCGATTCCACCGTCTGTATCTAAGTCCAAGAGCCATTTACATAAATGAGCTTATCTTGGGCATTTTTTTGCTATGAGGTTCTTCGTGAAGCACGGGCAAGCTTTGCTTAGCCCGTGGCACCCGAGAATTGGAAATTCTTCAATAGCTCTTTCATCCTGAATCGATGCGGAGCATTGCAAGGGGCAGGGGTTCGGTAGGTATTCCCATAATCTCCCCGAGTTGCCGTGATCTGGTCAATATGCGGCCATTAGGATATTTGGCAATTTGCTTGAGATCCTTTGGTCTGAGTTGTTGGGTCCACTTAACTTCCAAAGGCCAGAAACGATTTTGGTCAACGTACGCGACATCAACCTCGCCCTCTGCTTTGATATAGTAAGTGGAGAAGTATCGCCGATAGTGCGTTGCCACGCACGCCTCGGCTAACCTGGCGGCCCGTTCCGGATCGGATATCACAGGCTTGACCTGTTCGCTGTATGGATCTTTACACGGATTTAGCCAACTCCGCACTGCATGAAAAATAAACGGGTCTGTGAACATTAGCTTACGAGCTTTTTTGGGTGCAGCCGTGAGCTTGTCTTCCACGAGCGCAGCTTGAACAAAGGTGGCATCCATGGATACGAGTAGGGCTACATAATCGGCCACCGTTTTGGGGTGATCAATGGAAAGGTCGTGTGCCAGAGCATTCCATGTAACTTGGCTGCCATAACGCTTTACTATGGCCCCTAAGATTTCACGGAGGTAATGTTCCTGCTTTCCCTTCTTTAAAACGTCTCCTCTGATCCAGTCACTATATGTCGACAACGTGGCTGGCATGATGCGTTTGTGTCTTGCCATATCGTTGATGGCTGTCAGAAAACCACCATGAATTAGGTAGAGCTCGAATTCTTCAAACAATTTATCAAGCGACGGGGTGGTTGGTTCGGTTTTGGAACTCAAAAGCTGATCCAGATCCTCGGCAGCAAATCGTTTCTTTAGTCGTACTGTTTCAAAAAAACTGAGAGGATAGAGATGAAAATCCACAGTATCTGCAGTTCCGCGCCTCCCAGGAAATCGCATCCGCGCTTCCCTAATGATTACCAGATCCGAACCGGTCAGGAACATGATCACATTTTCCAGCATGCCGGCATCGGCAAGGTATTTGATACCTTTGTCCCAGTCGCGGATATAGGTGACCTCATCGAGGAGCAGATAACGCACGTTGGTACTGGGCATTTCGTTCAGGGTTTCCGTGATCAGCCTGACCAGGGAATGATGGTCATCGATAAGTTCTCCCGTCAAATAAGCAATGCATCCCGGCGTAACACCGCTTTGAAGAAGATCAGCCATCCACTGCTTCAAAAGCGTCGTCTTGCCAATCTGGCGGCCTCCGCTAACGGTGTAGATACCGGGCTGTTCACGGGGAAGTTGGTCTATCAGGTTGGAGCGGTGCACCAACAACTGCAGCCCCAATTGTCTCAGATGAGGGTCCCGCTTGACAAATGACGCAGGATCATCGAGGTGGGTATTGTGAGGGGAAAAGCGGATATCCATGGCAACCCATTTTCTACTAAACAGGTTTTAATCATTATATAGTGAATAAATTTATTCACTATATAATACTCATAATTTCAACTTATTGTCAAGAAAAAGACCGGACGTAACCGTTCA
>DAOVGD010000164.1 GCA_030672555.1 Desulfobacterales bacterium | reverse complement strand
AATGAAGAGGAGAAAGTGTGTAGAAGCTACACGGCCCACGGCCGTGGCTCAAAGCTGATTCAGCCGTCGTAGCCAAAGCTACTATGACGAAGTCGGCAAGCTGAAAGCTCAAAGCAGGTTTCAGGGGTCAGGTGTCGGGGGTCAAATATCGCATGGGGTGATTTTGGAAACGCCCATAGTAGACCGGCTTGAAACGCTCCAGGATTGTCCGACTTGCTTGATAAATTTGAGATAAGATTTCCAGAGCGAGCTCTTTGTCATACATAGACAGCCTCTTTGTCTATTCTTTTCTTGAGAAATTGGTTCATTTTTTCTCGATAACTGACAATATCTACCGGCTTATGCAGAAGTTCCTCAAGGTCCTGTTTGATGCCGATCATATTAAACAAATCTTGTTCTTCCAGTTCAACCACAACATCAATATCGCTAAGTTCATTCATAGTGTCTCTGGCTGCGGAACCGAAAAGCCCGATATTTAAGATACGGTATTTCTTCTGGTTCATCTCCTTGAACCGGTGCAAAGTGACGATTATCTCATCCTGACGCATTATCTTTTTCCCCAATGGTTATCTGAAATTTTAGGGACTATTCTTTTTTCTATAAAGCAAAATATACCCTTATCCATTTGAAATGTCCAGAGATTTTGGAACCGGTGAAAGCTCAAAGCTCACGGCAAAAGGAGTTCTTTACAAAATGTATGCACAGGGAGGACCCTTATTCCCTTTTTCTTGTAATCCCTGGCGCCTTCATGCACCTGGTAAAACTTGGGAATTTGTGTTCTTTCCATAAAATAGAACAGGGACGGGTTGATATTCTTCTCACCGGTCTTGCACTCAACCGCGAACAACGGCAGTCCTTCTTTCAGGACAACAAAATCGATTTTACTCATGAGTAAAGTAGAGTATATACGAGTTTAATAATACGTTCCATTTCAGCCAGCCGGGATAAAATCGAGGATAAAGGAAAAAGAGGAAAAGTAAAGTTCAAAGCAGGGGCGGGCTATGGTGTACAAAGAGTTTTAGGGATGTCGTTCCATTGTTCTTGATCCCATGTTCCTCTGACACTGGTACGAAGATATAATCTCCTGCCTCAATCTTTTGCCAATTGCAGTTAACAAAGGCTTCGCCTTGCCCATCGACAATAAAGATAGAGTCAACCTGTGGGTCATGCGTATGAATGGGAATCTCTGTGCCTGGCGCTATATCCAGCAGACAGACGCTGACAGTATCGGTATCCTTGCCGGTAATGAAGGTAGCTATTCTAACATTCGCAAATTTCGGATGATCGGCAAATCTAAATTCTTTATTACTGAAAAATTTTGTATTCACAGTACGCTCCTATCACAATAGAACTTAAGCAGATGGCAAGGGCTGCCACTATCTTAAAACAAACTTCGAACGTCCTCTTCTTGAAATCGCCCTCTTAGCAGCCGTGCCTTTCCGCAATAGAATTAGGATTGGACTTGCTACGTATATGGAGGAATAGGTTCCTACAACGATCCCTATAATCATGGCAAAGGCAAAATCGTGAATGATTCCTCCTCCGAATATGAAAACGGCCACCACCACCATGAGTGTTGTCACAGAGGTAAGGATAGTCCGGCTCAATGTCTGATTGATACTTTTGTTGACAATTGTATCATACGCCTCTTTGTGGTATTTGCGCAGGTTTTCGCGAATTCTGTCATACACGATAATGGTGTCGTTCAGAGAATACCCTACAATAGTCAAGAGCGCCGCGACAATGGGAAGGGTGAACTCTTTGTCGGTCAGCGAAAAAATGCCCATCGTAATTATCACATCATGGATCAATGCAACAATAGCTCCCAGAGCATATCTAAGCTCCAGATAGACGCAAAGTCCCAACGTGACTAAGAGAGCAATGATAATTAAGGTCGGAATATTCATATGAAACATAGAAAAGAAGTAAATCGCAATCAACAGCGCCATAGCAATAATGATACCGGTCATCCACTTTAATTCGAATCTTCCGGAAATGTAGACGGCAATCAAGAGAATGGCGGCAAACAGGGCCTTAAGGGCCTTTTCGCGGAGGTCCTTTCCCACCTTGGGACCGACCATTTCCACTCTGCGGATTTCTACTTTATTGTCGGTGTATGTGGCCTCAAGA
Organism: Desulfobacterales bacterium; assembly: GCA_030672555.1. Lineage (GTDB taxonomy): Bacteria > Desulfobacterota > Desulfobacteria > Desulfobacterales. Next base: position 9,652 of record DAOVGD010000164.1, on the reverse strand, counting down.
TTTCCCTTGATTTTTTCGGCGAGCCTTTCCGGGGCTTCAGATGATTTCTCGGCTCGTATAAGGTATTCCTTATTCTCAACGTCTCCAAACTGTTGTACAGAAGCATTTTCAACGCCTACAGTACTGAGGACTTCTTTGATATCGCCAGGAGTGATCGACTGCGAAAATTTTACCTGAATCAGCATTCCTCCGGCAAAATCAATACCATAGTTGGGGCCACCTTTCATTACCAGAGAGGCAATGCTTATAATAACCAGTGTCAAAGACACAATAAAGGCTATCTTGCGTTTTCCAATAAAGTCTATATTGATGTTCGGTTTGATTAACTCCATAAACTCTCCTATCCGGTTTTAACAGCTTTTAAATACTGATTTCCTTAACCCTCCGCTGGAGGAGAAAATAATCAAAAATAACCCGTGAAACTATGATCGAGGTAAAAAGACTTGCCAGAATACCGATACTTAAGGTAACGGCAAATCCTTTTACCGGACCCGTGCCGAATTGAAACAGGACCAGCGCTGCTATCAAGGTGGTAACATTGGCATCCAAAATCGTGAGAATCGCTTTGGAATATCCCCCTTCTACAGCAGCCCTGGGAGTCTTTCCGAGGCGAATCTCCTCGCGAATCCGCTCAAATATAATAACGTTCGCATCCACAGCCATACCGATAGTTAAAATGATGCCGGCAATCCCTGGAAGAGTAAGTGTCGCCCTGAATGCAGCAAGGGCAGCCGCAATAAGGATAATATTTAAAAAGAGCGCGGTATTTGCTATAAGACCGGACCCTTTGTAATAGATCAGAATAAACAAGACCACAAAAACACCACCGGTCACCATGGAATAGATTCCGCTTTCGATTGAATCACGTCCTAAAGAGGGGCCCACAGTACGCTCTTCCAGGATCTTAACAGGTGCGGGAAGCGCACCGGCCCTGAGCACGATCGCAAGGTCGTGGGCTTCTTCGGTGGTAAAATTTCCGGTAATTCGTGCCTGACCTCCGGAAATCTTCTCTTGAATGACAGGAGCGGAATACACATTTCCGTCAAGAACAATGGCAAGGCGTTTTTTCACATTTGCGCCGGTTACCTGTTCAAATAATCTCCCCCCTTTTTTATCAAATTCAATCGATACATACGGCTCATTGTACTGGGAGTCGATCTGGACTCTGGCATCGGTCAGGTACTCACCCGTGAGATACGTTCTTTTCTTAATTAAATAGGGAATCCTTCTCTCCTGTTTGGTCACAGGGTCCACCTCCACTTGAGTTAGTACCTCATCGCCGGGTGGAATTATCCCCTTAAGAGCGTCCTCAATACTGTGTTCGTCATCGACCAGCTTGAACTCTAACAATGCTGTCTTTCCTATCAACTCAATTGCCCTTTTGGGATCCTTTATTCCGGGCAGTTGTATCAATATCCGATTTTCGCCCTGCGGACGGATGTCAGGCTCACTCACACCAAATTGATCAATACGGTTACGGATCGTCTCCAATCCCTGATCAACCGCCAATTTTTTGATGTATCTCGCTTCTTCCTCTTTGAGGGCCAGTTGAAACGCAGGCTTATCCCCGCTTGTGTCCTTTGAGGCGATCTCGAGTATCCCAAACGACTCCTTTATAACATCCTCAAAAGAAGATGTTTGATCCGGATTTAAGATCTTGAGCCTAATCTTGTCCCCGTTAATACGATCAAGATCTCTGTATCTGATTTTGGCCTTTATGAGCGATGTCTTGAGTTCTTGTGATATCCGTTCCATAGCGCTTTCAACCGCTTTGTCTGATTCCACTTCCAGCACCAGGTGCATACCCCCCTGCAGGTCTAAGCCGAGATGGATCTTTTCCGCGGGTAGTAAATTGGGCCACCATGCAGGTACACCAAATGATGGAAATACGTATACACAAGCAACCACAATTATCGCCAGGATCAAAGTGACGCGCCATTTGAAAGTCTTCAATTGGTACTCCTTTAAAGTCATATTTCCCCTCCCCTGAGTGGGAGGGGACAAAGGGGAGGGGGTTTAATTTACGAAAAACATCAAGCGGCCACACCTCATGACTCAGGTGTGGCCGCACTTTGTTATATGAAACCCCTTACTGTCCCTGGTTACCGCCCTGTCCAGGTTGTACCACGTCGCCAATATGGGAGCGGCTAACCTTAATACGCACCCTGTCCGCTATTTCAACGGTTGCAAGAGTCTCTGTAAGACCGACAATCTTGCCGTAAATACCACCGTTGGTTAGAACCTGATCACCTTTTTTCAGATTACTTAACATTTCGCGGTGTTTTTTGACTTTTTTCTGCTGCGGACGAATCAACAAAAAGTAAAAGATCACAAACATCAAGACAAGCGGAATCAGAGCCTGAAACCCTCCGGGCTGTCCCCCCTCAGCGCCTCCTGCACCCATGGCGTAAGCAATACTATCAAACAACAAAATGCACCTCCTATCTTTAATTGATGATTGACGATTGACGATTGATGATTGTTAACCATCCTTTGGTTGAACTTCGCGGCCTTCACGTGGACCTGATGCTCGTCGCTGGATGCATAAATCGTCTTAACGCGTCAAAACCATCGGCTAAAAAATCAAAATTCTATACTATAAATTAGAAGTTAAGAAAACCCATTTCCTACTTTTCAATCTTCAACCTTCAATCTTCAATCTTCAATCTTCAATCTTCAATCTTCAATCTTCAATCTTCAATTCCCAAGTCATATCGCACGTCCCTCTTACCCCAGTTACGGTCAGGGTAATCGAATGCGTATCCGGACCGATAAAGGCCACCTCTCGTCCCGGTATCGTAACCGGAAATCTCAAGGAATAGACCTGTCGCCACGGACTTACATATGGGAAAAACTGCGCTATCGTTGGGTCTTTCCTGTTTAATTTTCTAATCTCTACCGGGCTTATTCGATCGTTTGCTTCATTTGTCAGGTAGATCTTCCAGATCGAATCTTTTTTTTCAAAATCGTTCCACTTGTCATCCGGGATAAAGGTGGCCATCACAAAATCGTGGAATTCTGCGGCCGCTTTCAGCTGGTCCTGTTCAAATTTAAGTTCATCTTCATCGGACAAAAGATAGGTCTTGGCATATTCTTTTGCGTATGTTCTGCGATAATCAGCGGTTTTGAATGTGGCCGAAACTATCAGCTCCATATCAAATCCCCTATAGATCCGCGCCTCTCTTGTCCATCTTTCGAACTCTCCGTGGTAATCTTCTGTCCTATACGGTTCCTCCGAGTTCACAAAACGCCCGACAGGACCGCAACCTACAACAGCCACGAAAAGGATGCATGCTGCGAGAGCTTTGCACAACTGCCATTTTTCCGTGATGCGGCGGCAGGCTTCAAATTTTAATCCTCGAAATACCCAATGTATTCCCCCGGTTAAAATTTTTGCCTTTCTTGCCTGACGAAAAAATGTCGCGTTGTGCAAAGCTCTCGCTGCCAACAGAAGGTTGCCCGGGACCATCCTGACAATCTTTTCAGGAATCATGAGTCAAAAACCCGTTTAAAGATAGTATCAACATGCTTCAAGTGGTATGCAATATCAAATATCTGAATGATCTTGTCTTCGCTCAAATATTTTCTTATGTCCGGATCTTCCGATAAAAGTGATTTGAAATCAAGGCATTCCTCCCATACCCGCATTGCCTGCCTCTGTACCATCTTATAAGCATCTTCACGGGTAACACCGCACCTCGCTAATTCCAGCAACACTTGTTGAGAAAATATCAGCCCCTTCATTATTTCCAGGTTCTGGCGCATCCTGTCGGGATATACCACAAGGTTCTTAATAATTCCGGTGAAGCGATGCAGCATGTAATCAATCAGGATGGTGCTGTCAGGAAGAATTACCCTTTCCGCAGAAGAATGGCTGATATCCCGCTCATGCCAGAGTGCGATATTGTTCATTGCGGCCTGGGCATTAGATCGAATCAGCCGAGCTAAACCAGACATGTTTTCAGAGGCAACCGGATTTCTCTTGTGAGGCATGGCCGAAGATCCTTTCTGACCTTTGGAAAAATACTCCTCCGCCTCCCGCACCTCTGTCCGCTGCAGATGGCGGACCTCTACTGCCATCTTTTCTATGGTGGAGGCAATCAAGGCAAGGGCATTAAGGTATTCGGCATGACGGTCTCTTTGAATGACCTGGGTGGAAGCCGGCGCCGGCTTTAACCCCAATTTTTCACAGACATATATTTCTATTTCAGGAGAAATATTGGCAAAGGTCCCCACCGCGCCGGAAATCATACCAACGCTGACCGTCTCTTTGGCCTGCTCCATCCTTTGCCGATTCCTCTTCATTTCATCGTACCAGACAGCCAGCTTCAGGCCAAAGGTTATCGGCTCGGCATGGATACCATGAGATCGTCCGATCATTACCGTATCTTTGTGCTCGAACGCCTTCTCCTTTAACGCTGAAAGAAGCGCGTCGATACCTTTGAGTATAATATCCGCGGCCTCTTTCAAAAGGATGGCAGTGCTGGTGTCAAGGACATCAGAGGAGGTCATGCCGAGATGTACATAACGGGAATCAGCCCCTACATTTTCAGCCACGTTGGTCAAAAACGCAATAACATCATGTTTTGTCTTTTTTTCAATCTCATGTATCCGGTCCACGGAAAACGCAGCCTTTGCCCGTATGGTATCAACAGCCTCTTCGGGTACTTCGCCTAATTTGGCCAGGGCTTCACAGGCCAGGACCTCGACCTTTAGCCATTGTCGATACTTGTTCTCCTCCGTCCAGAGGTCGCCCATCATTTTCCGTGTGTATCGCTCAATCATCGTCTTCCTATGTCTTCTTTTCAGTTTGTTTCCGCCGGAACCCACAGAGTCTCTCCGTCAAATTCGAGGAGGGCGATCTGGCTGTAGTCTATCTGATCCAGCAACTCAAATATCATCCCCATCTTGTAGACAACAACCTTTTGTAATGGTTCAAGCAGGAACAAGTCTGATTCTAATTCTTGGGTTTTTAAGTTGTAGATATGTACCAAGTTCTCGGAAAATTTTAAAATCTTTCCCACACCAGAGCTATATCCTTTTGGATCCGGTTCATCAGCTAAGGGGGCCAGGGTCACACCCCTGTGCTTAAAATACTCCTTGAGTAGATTGAAGTGAACGTTCCATATATTATCACCCGACCTCACAACATATACTCCAAACGTCTCTACCTCAGATAAGTCTTGGTCGGTTAAATCGCTTTCCACAATTTCATGAAGTTTGAGACGAACCTGGTCCATAATTTTTTTCATCGGGACCACTCTGTCGCCCACCTTGATCGCTTCCCCGCTCTTAACCACCATATCAAGACTCTTCTCAAGACCATAATCGGCCTTTCGTTCCTCCATCATGGCTGTAAGCGCTTCATCTTCTTTTGATTGAAGCTTGTTGTAATCGATGATCTTCTGTGTAGGGATTTGCGTTACCTGTGGTTGTGCTGCCTGTTTTGTTTCAGGAACCCTCTCGTGTTTCAAAAAAAACCATATCCCAGCTACAAACAACAGCAATGCAACACACACGCCCCCTATTGCGTACCAGCGGTTGGTGGGGCCCGATGATTTTGACTTTGAGGTAGCCACTGCAAAAACTCCAAATTGACATCTTAATACAAACAAACTAAGATTTAATGACTTCGTAAAAAATGACTAATTGGGCGAATTATTAATCAACTTTTTATGAAACCACTAAAATTTCTTTTTGGTAAGTTTTATTATAGTATCCAAAAACTTCTGTCAATATAATACGTGTCCGTCTTCAGCGTCCTAAAGAGCAAGATTTACTGATACAAAAATAGCTGACCGGTGAATATAAAAAAAACAATACAGCGCATATCGCATACTCCCTATTGGAACCAGATATTATCGCTAAGAAATATTATGCGCCCCCCGCTTTATCTTGTGGGGGGGACCATTCGAGATCTCTTGCTGGGAAGACCTGTTTCCGACCTCGATATCGTAGTTCCGGAAAAGGCCATGGCGGTCGCCCGGCATTTTGCCCGGCTTGCGGGCGGGGCATTTGTCCCCCTTGATTGGGAGTCAGAAACAGCGCGGGTTGTAGTGACAAATGATGTCTTCGACTTTTCCACAATGAAAGGAGAAACCATTGAGGACGATTTGTCAAAAAGGGATTTTACGATCAACTCCTTAGCAGTTGAAATTGAGACTTCAGACCGATTTGCAGAAAAGTTGATAGACCCGTTCAGCGGGTTCCACGATCTCCACGCAAAGAGATTGGTCCCATGTTCTGATACTATTTTTCTGGATGATCCCCTCCGGATTCTGAGAGCCTATCGGCTGGTTGTTACCCTTGGGCTGACCATGGTGGAAGAGCTGCCAAGGCTCATCAAAAGAGACTGCGCAAAATTGTCCCGGACGTCCTCTGAACGAATCCGAGATGAACTTTTTCTGATACTTTCTTGTTCGGAAACAGAAAAAGTAATACATCAAATGGATGTTGCAGGGATACTTGCCATCCTTTTCCCTGAAATCGATCCCATGAAAAAAACAGGACAAGACAGATATCATCACCTGGATGTCTGGGGCCACTCCCTCCTTGCGCTGACAAGTTTAGAACATGTTATGAACAATCTCCCTGAATATTTCGACCAGTACAGTCCTCAGGCAACCGCTTACCTTCAACATCACCTGGTACAGGGGAGACCTGTCAAGGCCCTTGTGAAGCTGGCAACGCTGTTCCATGATGTGGGAAAACCCGAAACATATCTTAAAGACGAGCAGGGGAAGATACATTTTTATGGTCATGCAAAGGTCGGAGGGAGCCGGATTGGAAAGATTGCAAAACGCTTGAGGTTGAGCCGCAGGGAAATATATTTTTTGGAAAAGCTCGTCTCAAATCATATGCACCCACACCATCTATTGGCTGTCGAGACCCCTTCGTTGAGATCAGTCGGTCGTTTTTTTCGGAAGCATGGAGAACAATTCTGGGCACTTTTTTGTATCTATTATGCTGATTTTCTGGCAAAGAAGGGGCCTGAATCGAAAAAAACGGGTCTAACCCAGGTGCGTGACAACCTCATGTGCATCCTCTCCTCCTATTACGAGCAGATAAAACCCAAAGAGATCAGCAAACCCCTTGTTACCGGACGCGATCTGATAGAAAAATTGGGGCTCACCCCCGGTCCCCCCTTCAAGGAGATCCTGGAAAAAGTGCATGAGGCCTATGTTGAGGGACGGATACAGGGAAAGGAGGAGGCGCTGGAGTTAGTGAAAAGACTGCTGGAGGGGGACAAGTGGAAAGTGAAAAGTGGAGAGTGAAAAGTGGAGAGTGAAAAGTGCAAAGTGAACAGTGGAAAGTGGAAACTGGAAAGTGGAAAGTGGAAAATTTAAGGTAAAAATCTACCTCCTCAACTTTTAATTTTTCACTTTTCACTTTTCACTCTTACCATTGCCTTGTCTGAAAAGGTGGAGGAGAAGCGTGACAAACAGCGCGCTTCCCATTGCCAGGGGAAGTGCTTTGCCTCCGTAGTGAGGCTTTATTAATACATATGCTGGTATCATGACCATAATAAAGCATAGTACATGCCAGCGTTTTATTAGTCTCCCGATAGACCTTCCTACCATCTGCTCCCATTCCCTTTGCCTGATCTCACGGAACCTTTTAGAGATCATTTTTTTTATTTCCACATCAGTGAGCATGATGTTGTCGTGTTCTTTTTCCGTTCTGTAATCATGCACATCGACCTTTTCGGTTACAGGAGAAGCGCTATTGGGAGTCTCTTTCCAATAGATCCACTTACCGTCTTTTTTCCCGTAAACCCAGCTCCCTTCCATCTGTTTTTGACCGGAGCTATACCAGCACGTCCATTTGCCGTGCATCTTGCCATTTATAAATTCTCCTTCGATCTGTATTGTTCCGTTCTCATTCCACTTACACCACTTACCGTTCTTTTTACCGGCGAGGTACTCTCCCTCCATCTGTGTTTGTCCGTTTTGGTACCAGAAAATCCATTTCCCCTCTTTTTCCCCGTTGATCATCTGACCTTCGGCATACTTCTGCTTCGGTCGCCAGAAACAGAAACCCCGGGGGCAATATATGGTCTTAATTTCAGACGCTGTCATGAAACTTAATCCTTTCTGAACTATTGGAGCATTATCTTAGCGGTAAATGCCATGATGATCAAGGAATTTGTTTTTATGCGTATTTTGGGCAATAATCGCTTGCCATAATCTGTCAAGACTGGTACAAAATATTTTTGTGTTATTTGTGTATCATAAAAGACGGGGGAACCTAATAATGGAAGCCTTACCTATAACGGAAAAATATGAATTAGAAACAGTGCCCATTGCACTTGGCGGGAAAAGACTTGATCTTTATCAGGTAAAAAACTGGGATACCTTTATTACCGATCTTGCGGATAAGGGTGAGAAATATATCAGCCAATTTCCTTCAATCTAAAGTAATTATTACATAGCGGAAGGATGTGTTTTGACACATATAATATTTTTCTGTATGATAATAAAAAAACTTGCCATCAACCCTATTAGTTCACGAGCTTCATAAATTAAGGTAGCTGGAGATTGTTAATTAGTGGAAAGGGAAAGACATGATCTTTAAGTATCAGGATGCAAAACTGGGGTATGACAAAGATACGAAAGAATACATTCATCCCGTGACAGGAGAGCGGGTTGCCAATGTGCTGAAATGTCTGGCTGGATGGACGGAGCCGGAGCCGGACAAAAGACGTAATTGGGGCATACTGGTGAAAAATATTCAAGAGTTTTGGGAGGGACCTGAAAGCTCCGCGCAGATAGATGAGGCAGATGAGATAGACTTTTCGTAAAAGGCCTCATTGTTCAGTTTTTCTATAAAGAGACCACATTGTCCTTAAAGTCTACGAAGTAAATAGGATGGATATTGCCCTCACTGTCGAGTTCGGCTACGAATCTTTTTAGCTTACTGTTACCGATAACATCTGAAACCTGTCTCTGTAGCATTTCGATATCTACCGTTTCTGTTACTTCGCTTTCGACACGTTTTTTAATCTGAATCAGCATCGGTACATCCTGATTTTTTATGGGAAGATGAAACTCAAAATCGAAGTTAACTTCCATTCCGGATGAATCTATAATGCCAAACGCCTCAAGACGGTTATAGAGATTTTTACTAATGGTTTCCCAAAGACCGGTGCTCTCCGTACCAATCTTTTTTTTGTGAGGGGGAAAGATGTTGTTTCGAGAAATGCGATTCTCCTTGCGCAAAAAAGATAATAAACCAGACGAGTGCGGGTCGTGTTTCTCTATGCTAGGGTGTGATTGAGCCACTTCTACACCATCCTTATGTGATTTTTTATTTTTAAAATCATCACGCTGCATTGAAATCCTCTGATCATAAGAGGCTTATCAAACAAGTTAATATTGTATTTTACATATCCCTCTTTCTGCATTTTGTACACCCTGCTTATAGTACGTCTTTGGGGAAAAGTCGGTCTCCCAAAATGGTTACCAGGCATTATGTTTGTTTTTCGGAGATTTCCACCATTTTTTAACCTAAATTGAGCGATTTTTGAGGAAGAGATGTGCCAATATCTTGATGTAGCAAGGTTTGCGAAAACCGCAGGCATACCCGTGGATATGTCGAGGATTTTCGCAAGCCCTTGATGCGCAAGAGGTTGGTGCAGATCGAGTCAAAAATC
>DAOVGD010000202.1 GCA_030672555.1 Desulfobacterales bacterium | reverse complement strand
AAAAACGACCTGGAGGCCATGACCGATCCAGGGAGCATAAATATAGCGGGACAGATTGAAGGCGAGTACCTTGTGCTTGCGATAGAAGATACAGGTCCGGGGATAGAACCGGATGTATTAGAGCAGATATTCGACCCATTCTTTACGACCAAGGGTAAAAAGGGAACAGGCCTGGGGCTGGCTATAGTCAAAACCATCGTTGAGGCTCATCGCGGGACCATCGAGTGCCGGAGCGAGGTCAACAAGGGCACAACGTTTATACTGCGCCTTCCTTTGCAGTAGTGAGGAGCGCTTCGCTAAATCGTAAAACCCTCGGGCTAACGCCCTCAAATCCTAGCGATGGCGGGACTTCGTTAAGAAGCTAAAAAGATGACCAAAATAGGCTCATCAGGGACTTTTTACGAAACCATCAAAATTGGCAAAGAGATGTGACAGATATGAAGAGGAGTATGGAGGCGGCAACCAGATTCGAACTGGTGAATAACGGTTTTGCAGACCGCTGCCTTACCACTTGGCTATGCCGCCCGTTGAGACCTTTGCAAAACTGCCATTTTGAGCGCTGACGCTTCACTTCGTGCCCGTGATGCGGCGTCAGGCCTCCGGCTCGTAGAGCCTACGCCTCAGAGAGCTTCAAATTTTAATCCTCAAAATACATAATGTATTCCTCCGGTTAAAATTTTCGCCTTCCCCCGGCGACGGGATTTCACTTCGCTCAACTTGCCTGACAAAAAAATGTCACGTTTTGCAAAGGTCTCACAACGTGTGAAAATGTTGAGAAGGGGTAATATTAATTGTGTGGAGCGGGAAACGGGATTTGAACCCGCGACTTCAACCTTGGCAAGGTTGCACTCTACCGCTGAGTTATTCCCGCTCAACTGCAACCTGTTTTTTAACTACTATAAGAGAAATTTGTCAACAAAAAAATGGGGGGTTTTATTTCCCAATAATGGTATAAAACTTTTTAAAATAATCGATCCCAGACCAGACAGTCAACCCCACCGCAATCCAGAGAAAAAACATACCCACTACATGAAAATTAATATTAAAATAGGTGTAGTGAAAAAGCAAAGGTATGATGGCAGCAATTTGAAATCCGACCTTATATTTTCCAAGGCTTGTCGCTGAGATAACAACTCCTTCGGCGGAACAGATCCCGCGGAGACCCGTCACAGCCAGTTCCCGACCGATAATAATAAAGACCATCCACGCCGGCACCCGTCCCAAGGGGATTAACATGATAAGGGCCGCCGAGATGAGTAGTTTGTCTGCCAAAGGGTCCAGAAACTTCCCAAGTGTCGACACCAAATGCCGGCGACGTGCGAAAAAACCATCTAAACAGTCAGTAATAGAGGCAATTGAAAAAAGAATCGCAGAAACAAAGCTGCATACTTTGTTGGGAAATAGCATGAGAACGATAAGTACCGGAACCGTCGCAATGCGATACAGCGTCAAATTGTTCGGCAGATTCCACAACCCATTCTTTTTCATCATATTAAAATAGCTTATTGGTGACTGCTCAGGTACCTTGCCACAAAGACACCAAGATTAAAAATTATTTTTTATATTTTGATTTCTCGGTTTGTCCGTTAGACTAATTATCATTCACTTTGTGCCTTAGTGCCTTAGTGGCCGAACATGTACCGATCTTTCTTAAACGCCTGGTAATAATTCATAACCCTCCGTACGAATTCCTGTGTTTCGCGTATAGGCGGGATACGATTAAACCGAGAAACAGTTCCCGGCCCTGCATTATAAGCGGCCAAGGCCAACGGAACCTTATTATCAAACATAGTCAAAAGTTTTCGCAAGTACCGCGCACCTCCGTTTATGCTCTCTCTGGCATCAAAAGGCTTTGAGATGCCCAACTCACAGGCGGTTGCGGGCATGATTTGCATGAGGCCTTGTGCACCTGCTCTTGAGATTGCGTATGGGTCAAAATTAGACTCTACTTTCATCAAGGCCTTGAGTAACGGAAACGGCACATCATGTTCCATTGCGGCCGTCTGAATAAGCTCATCGAATTGATCTGTTGACCATGCAGGGAATGCCTCTTTCCAGACATAGATGCGATAGTCACAAGCCACTGGAACATTGGTAAAATGAAGCACCCCTTGACTGTCAACATACTTATAAATATCTGGCCCTGCGTGTACAGCCGATACCACCGCAAGGCATGTAAATAAGAAAATTGCAAAAAGTATATTCTTAAGTCTTTCTCTTCTTCCAATCATCCAGAAATTTCTCCAATCCCACATCGGTCAACGGATGTTTGGCTATCTGGCTTATCACCTTAAATGGAATTGTTGCAATATCCGCGCCCATTAGTGCGGCCTCAAGAACATGAATCGGGTTTCGGATGCTTGCTACAATGATTTCGGTCTCAAATCCATAATTCTGATAGATCTGGATCATCTGATCCACCAGCTCCATCCCATCGTGAGCGACATCGTCTATGCGCCCCACAAAAGGACTTGCATACGTGGCCCCTGCTTTTGCAGCCATTAATGCCTGAAGAGGAGAGAAAACAAGTGTCACGTTTATCTTGATCCCTTCCTGGCTCAGTACCCGAACGGCCTTGATGCCTTCGGTTATCATGGGGATCTTTACGACAATGTTCTCATGAATCTTCGAAAGTTTACGACCTTCATTTACCATCCCTTCGGCATCCAGACTCACCGCTTCAGCACTGACCGGCCCATCAACAATCTGACAAATCTCTTTCACTAACTCTTCAAAATCACGTCCTTCTTTTGCTACAAGAGAAGGATTGGTAGTAACACCGTCAATAAGCCCTAAACTGTTTGCTTCCTTAATCTCCTCAATGTTGGCCGTATCAATGAAAAATTTCATTAAAATCCTCCTACTAATTATCGTCAGTCTTTTTGCTTTGCATTAGTTTTTGATGATCTCGTAAAAAGTCCCTGATGAACCTATCTTTTTTTCTGCTGCTCTATAAACTTGTCCCGGCACTCCTTACTACAAAAATGATACTCCACACCGTTGATAACCGCTCTAACCCCTTCGCGCTGAGGGAAATAGACTTGGCAAAACGGATCCTTGACCATTATATCATCAATCCCGGTCTGATCTCCCGCACCTCTCCATTTGGGAATCGAAGGTTGGGCAAAAAACCTTTTAATAAGGCGGTATCCTACGTAAGCAAGTATTATTAAAATAATTAATCGCATGAGTACGGGATTACTGACTTTCCATCGTCCTTCAGATTTGCCAAGAGTGTAATAATCCTCTCTTTCAAGACCGGATGCACTATATCCGGAGCAATGTCTGCAAGCGGCTTCAATACAAAACGCCTCTTGTGCAACTCTGGGTGCGGAATGGTTAATTTCTCTGTCTTTATAATAATATCTTCAAACAATAATATATCGAAGTCCAAAACTCTTGGGCCAAAACGGATTGCTGTTGGCTTTCTTCCCAGTTCCCGTTCAATAGATCTGAGTCGATCTAAGAGTATTTCCGGTTCAAAATCGGTACGGAGTTTAACAACCCTGTTAACAAACCATCCCTGTTCTTCATAACCAACAGGTTCAGTCTCATATAAAGGGGAACGTTTCTCAACACAACACCCTTTAGATCGATCTATTGCTTCGATTCCTCTTATACAATTTCCCGTGCGGTCGCCCAGATTGGAACCAACTCCGATGTATGCCGTATATTTAGTACCCAACTGCCTCTATCCGCTCCACCGCTTCCTTGATTCTCTCCTTGTCTACGGTAAGTGCTATTCGTATATAACCTTCTCCCGCACTTCCAAAGCCATTTCCAGGCGTCGTTACTATCCCTGCTTTGGTCAATAAATGAGCCGTAAATTCGGCAGAAGTGTAGCCTTTAGGCACCTCTATCCATAAATAGAAGGTGGCACGGGGAGGTTCCACTGCAAGGCCTATTTTTTTTAGTCCTTTTAAGAGAATATCCCTTCGCTCTGCATATATTCGGCACATCTCCTCAACGCAGGACTGGTCACCTTCCAGCGCCTCAATTCCTGCAATCTGCACGGCCTGAAACGCACCGGAATCGATATTACTCTTTATCTGTCCCAGCCCCCCTATTACTTCCGGATGCCCTACGGCAAACCCTATACGCCACCCCGTCATATTATAGGTCTTGGAAAGAGAGTGAAACTCCATCCCGACTGATTTGGCACCATCAATTTCTAAAAAACTTAAAGGATTATAACCATCAAAGGCCATCTCGGAATATGCTGCATCATGGCAGACAATAATATTATATTTTTCCGCAAATTCGACAACTGATTCAAAGAAATCTCTACTGGCCACTGCTGATGTGGGGTTATTTGGATAGTTCAAAAACATCAACTTTGCTTTTTGGGCCACCTCAGAAGGTATAGAAGAGAGATCCGGCAGGAAGCCATTCTCTTTTAATAAGTTCATAAAGTAGCTGGTTCCGCCGGCAAATTGAGTCCCTATATTGTAAACAGGATAAGCCGGACTCGGGACCAGCGCGATATCACCCGGGTTGATAAACGCAAGGGGCAAATGGGCAATCCCCTCCTTCGATCCTATCAGGGTGACCACCTCCCGGCCTGGATCAAGTATCACTCCAAAGCGTCTTTTGTACCAGCTTGCCACTGCCTCATTAAAATCGGCCATCCCTGTATAAGATGGATATTGATGATTGGCCGGGTCTTCAGCCGCCCGCTTTAATGCATTGATAATGTGTTCCGGTGTAGGAATATCCGGGTCCCCCACCCCTAAATCTATAATATCTACGCCACGCGCACGCACCTCTTCTTTTGTCCGATCAATCTCTTTAAAAAGATACGGGGGGAGTTTTTTCACTCTTTCTGATTTTTCGATCTGCATGATACCTCTCAAGTTGATTTTGGATTTCGGATTGCCGATTGCGGATTATGGATCTTTCTGTTCCGCATTCCAAAATCCGAATTCCAAAATTGCTATAAGAGCCCATACTCGGTCAACGTCTTTTTCAATTTTTCCAAGTTCGCTTCGGACATGGGTGACAGAGGCAGCCGTAATTCTCCCGATGATATCTTTCCCATTAAGGCGAGTGAGGTCTTTGCCGGAGCCGGGTTTGTTTCATAAAACATGGCATTGTTCAGAGGCCACAATTTATAATGCAGTGCTCTTGCCTTTTCCAGGTCGCCTGCCTCAAACGCGTCTATCATTCCAGCCATATCCCGTGGCGCTACATTAGAGACTACAGATATAACCCCTTTCCCGCCGATTGCAAGAAGTGGAAACGCTGTAAAATCATCACCCGACAACACAGTAATCTTGTCGCCGCATAGGGATATGATATCAGCCGCTTGCTGCATCGATCCTGTTGCCTCTTTGATAGCAATCACATCGTCGAGTTCCGCCAAACGGGCCACTGTGGGAGGGAGCATATTAAGGGCGGTTCTTCCCGGTACATTATACAGAATCATCGGAAAGGAACAGGCGTCTGACACTGCCTTAAAATGTTGATAGAGTCCTTCCTGGGTTGGTTTATTGTAATAGGGTGTAATGACCAACGCAGCATCCGCACCTGCCGACTTGGCATGGTGGGTCAACTCAATGGTTTCAGCCGTGCTGTTGGACCCGGTACCAGCAAGAACCGGCACCCTCCCTTTGACCGCATCTATGGTAATCTCGACTACCCTTTTATGTTCCTTATGGGAAAGGGTGGCTGACTCTCCTGTAGTGCCACAGGGAACAATTGCATCCGTGCCGTTTTCTATTTGAAACTCGATCAGGTTACGTAGGCCTTCTTCATCAATATTGCCGTCCTTAAAAGGTGTAACAATTGCAACAATAGCACCTTTAATCATAGTAATATCCTCCTTATTCAATTGATTATTGATTATTGAAGATTGACTATTGATCGTGTCTTCCTTCAATCTTCAATCTTCAATCGACAATCTTCAATCTTCAATCGACAATCTTCAATCCCTATAAATTGCCTCATCCCATAGCCGGCCCTGATAAATCACACGCGCGTCCCCTTCCAGGAATACATCAACAAAATCAAAGCCAACTTTAGAAAAGTGCACGGTGAGGAGTTCACCTCCTCGTGTCTTTACCGACACCGGAGATTCTACC
>DAOVGD010000158.1 GCA_030672555.1 Desulfobacterales bacterium | reverse complement strand
ATCCCGACATGGTCTGATACACGTCTATACTGCTTGAAAAGGCTTGTTTGGGGATGAAGTCAAGGATGCTTGGGTCAACGACCTGGATACCGGTAAAGGCGAGACGGCGAAATTTTTCTACCGGGCTTTGACCTGTTCCGGTTTGATCAAAACCGATGATGTAATCTTCCTGGTTAACCCATACGTTGTTGAATTTTGGGAAATCGTGGAGGATCAATGTTACAGGGCCGTTATGCGTTAAATGGAAACGGTAAGACTCTGAAAGATTGATGTCGGTGAGAACATCCGTGTTGATAACGATAAAGGGGCGGTCGTCCCAAAAGTCTTCCACATTCTTTATCCCTCCGGCGGTTCCCAGAATAGTTGGCTCAAGCCGGACCGTCACGGGTATGCCGTAATCCTGTCCGGAGAGGTAATCAGTGATACGCTCGGCCAGGTGGTGGGTATTTATTATTATCGCCTCGCAACCCGCTTTTTTAAGCTGCCGGATAAGAATATCTATTATAGGCCATTTAAGGATAGGGAACAGAGGCTTTGGCTTCAGTGTACTCAATGGACGTACCCGGGTGCCGAGCCCTGCGGCTAATATCATTGCTTTCATAATAATAATTATGCATTGATTTGTTTCGCTGCTGCAAGGTCTTTTTGCGTACTTATATTGAAAAACGAGACCAGCTCGGGGTCGGCCGACTTGAGTAAAGATTCAGAGACCTTTTTGACTCTGACCTTCTGAAAGAGGTCTGCTATTTTAAAATCTTCTTGTTTTATCTGCGCTTCGATCTGCTTAATACACCTTTTTGAATAGACAGCGCATAGTGGTTGATTCCCATCACTCGTCACAGGGAGGATTATATCCCAGCGTGGTTCCAATTCTCCCAGGAGGATTTCAACCAGTCCTTTTTTTAAAAAAGGCAGATCGCAGGCCGCTACAAAGGCGTGGGGATGCGAGGTATAAAAGAGCCCCGCGTGAATTCCGACAAGCGAGCTTCTTACAGGATAAAGGTCAGTAACAATCTTAAGGTCCCACTCGAGATATTGCAAGGGTTCATTGGTTACAAGGATTATTTCGTCAAAAAGTTCTTGGAATATTCTATAGAGGCGGTCAAGTATCCGTTCCCCCTGAATCGTAAGAAACGCCTTGTTTTCGCCCATCCGGGTGTTTAAACCTCCGGCAAGGATTATGCCGGAGCAGGGAAGCCTGTTTTTTTTATATCCAGCCACGCTTTTTTTTATCCTCCGACCCCCGACCCCCGACTTCCCTACCCGCCGATCTTTGACATAGGACGGAGGCACGTGTTGCTACCACATCCCGCATAATGCCTCTTTGGCTTTTCTGCTATTCCCTTTTTTAGTAATCTCTTTATCTCATCCTGTGTGCAACCTTTTCTTAGTGGAGTCTTGATATCGATCTCATGATCTGAAAATAGGCATGGCCGAATCCTTCCGTCGGCAGTGAGCCTGAGACGGTTGCAAGTACCACAAAAGTTATCACTGATAGGAGTTATGATGCCAATTTCTCCTTTTGCACCCTCAAAGCGATACCGTTTCGCCGGTCCATCGTTTACAGAGGACGGAACTTGTTGAAGAGGACCGAAAGAATCCAACCGTGACCTGATCTCATCGGATGTCATGATTTTTCGCCGGTCCCAGAAGGCCGTTTTACCAATCGGCATAAATTCGATAAACCGGATTACATATGGTTGCTGGATAGAGAGTGCGGCAAATTGTTGTATTTCGTTGTCGTTTAATCCCTTAATGACTACCATATTCAGTTTTATGGGAGAAAAACCAGCCTCTTTTGCAGCATAGATCCCGTCCCAAACCTCATGAAAATGATCGCGACGGGTTATCCGCCGGAATTTCAAAGGATTGAGCGTATCCAGGCTGATATTGATACGGTGGATGCCTGCATCAAAAAGGGGTCCCGCCATATCCTTTAGCAATGTTCCATTTGTTGTAATACCTACATCCTTTAGCCCCGGAATAGCACAGAGGAGTCTGATAAAGTGAAGGACATCGCGCCTGA
>DAOVGD010000213.1 GCA_030672555.1 Desulfobacterales bacterium | reverse complement strand
ATTACTTATCCACAAGGTGAGACAGTCGACCAGTATCACATCAGCTTCACCGCCGTGATGGTTGATCGCTTCGGCAAGCTCAAGCGGAGCCTCCACTGTTTTCCAGTCCGTCCCGCGATCCTCCTGGTGTTTTTCCACCCGCTTTTTCATCTCTTCGTCAAGCACCTCACAGGTAGCCACAAAGACCTTACTTTTAAAGCCTCGAGCGTAATCAACGGCAAAGCGACTCTTACCGCTCCGACACCCGCCAATGACCAGTATAATCTCTTTCACAGTAGATCAATTCCTTGTCTTCGCTTTTTTTAACCCGCAACACGTAACTCGCAACACGTAACTCTTTCTTTTTATACTGTTAATCCTGTCTAATCATACCCATCGTTCCAAATAAGTGAGCGACCTTTGCAAGTCATCAAACGAAAAAACTTCCAATGAGACCACGCCGGTAAATCCCTTCAACATCTCCTTGATAAAGTGCACCTTATCTTCCCCCAGCACATCCAAGCCCTTGTGCTCGTGCGTCTTTCGTGCTCCATACAGATGTATTATGGTCGTATCTTCAAGGTACTTTTGTGCGTATGAAGCAATATCATAACCGTTTATTAATATGTGCCCCACGTCAAGACAAATTGAAAGACCATACCTCTTGACAACCTCTTCTGCCCACTCAAACGGATATGTGAGGTTCTCCACGGAGATCTTTTTAGAGTCTATACCCGTTGCGAGTATCCTTTCTATGCTCTCCCCTGCCCGTTTTTGCCACTCAATGATCGCTGTTTCATCATGCCCATCACCCTTTTTCAAGGACAGATGAAGAGTATAAGTGGAAGGATTCAGCATGCCTGTTAAATCGATGATCTTTTGGATTGTGGTTACGGCATAGTCTCTGACGTTCTGATTGGGATCACCCAGATGACAATCAAGCGGAAGATGCACATTGTAGGAAAGCGCTTCCTCTTGAGAAATGATGGCAAGGGTGTCGATATCAGGGCTTGGAGGGAGGCTTTTTTCAGCGCTTTCAAAAAATAGCAATTCGACTTCGTCCAGATACGGAGCCAGCATCTTTACATTGGGCACAATATGGTCCGGATAGATATAAGAAGTAGCCGCAATCTTAAACGGGAATCGCCCCTTATAAGATCTGGATAGCTCCGGATAACGCCCCGTTTCCCATGTATTGATTGTCGACTTCACCTTCCCTTCATGTCTCCTTGTCAATACTCCGATCCGGCGGGGGAAAGTATTGGTTATCCGGCAGTCCTTTTATGTACACGTCGTGCTTTGCATAAGGGATTTCTATCCCTGCTTCGTTGAACGCCTTGTAAACTATCGTATTGAGTTTGTCGAGCACGAGTCCCCTGTACACGGGCTTGTCAATCCATGCGAGGAGATCAAATAGCAGCCCGGAATCTCCAAACTCGCGGAAACGAACACGCGGCTCGGGATGGTCGCAAACGTGATCTATGCCCTTTACACAGGATAGAAGAATTTCGCGCGCCTTGTCCACGTCACTGCCGTAGGCCACGGAAACCTTGACCCGCACTCTCATCTTCTGATGCGGACCGCCGGTTTCATTGACAATCTTGGCATTCCCGATAACAGCGTTAGGCACGGTGACCTCCACGTCATCGCGGGTAAGAAGACGGGTGGAACGGATACCTATGTCCGTGACCTCACCCCTTATTCTGTCGTCAAGGATTATGAAATCCCCGATTCGGTACGGCGTGTCGGCGAGGATGAATACGCCGGCGAAGAGATTTGCCAGGGTATCCTTGGCCGCGAAACCAACCGCGATTCCTACAATCCCTGCCGAGGCCACCCACGAGGTTACATTGATGTCCCAAGCTACAAATGCGAAGTAGATAGATCCCCCGATTACCATGACCTTCAGCACGATCTCGAACATCGGCAAGGTCTTGGGCTGAATCCAGGAAACCCGGTCCATCTGGCGGCTAAGGAACTCCAGGAAAATGGTGCCTATCCGCATTGCAGCGCTTCCCCAGATAATCACAGCGAGAGTCTTTAGGACACCAAGCACTACAAAAGTTACCGAGGGATTGAGCTTGAAATCTACTACTGCCCAGGCAATTCCTGCCAGCACCAGGGAATACACAATAGGGTTGCGAAGGGCTTCCGCGAGTTGGTTATCCACCTGGGTCTTTGTTTTTCTGCTCAATGACAGGATAACCCGTGAAAAAACAATCTTCGCAACAAGGGCCGCAACTACTGAACCCACCAGGATTATACCCACCCGTACAACAGGCATGTGAAAAAGATCGGAGATAATCTTGCTTATCTGTTCCATTATTCTTCCTCCGAAATCGGAAAATTGGGAAAATTGAGATCATCGCCGACAATTAAAGCAATAGGTCCGTTAATTTGTCAAATCTTTTCTTATAGGAGGCTGTCCGAGAATTATGTCCGTAACGAAAAAGAGTGAGAACGAGACAAAATTTTCGCAAATTTGAGGAGAATAGCAGGCCTATTTGACGAAAACTTGCGGAAATTTGGGCCGTTTCTCACGCTTTTGCAGTA
>DAOVGD010000020.1 GCA_030672555.1 Desulfobacterales bacterium | reverse complement strand
CCTAGTGTCCATCCAGAAATGGTAGCTTTTGTTACAAGACAAGGCCGCACAAAGGTTTTTACCGGAGGCGTAGCGGCGCTACGTTGAGGATAGAAACCTGCGGAGAACGCAGTATTGGGGCAAAAGATGCTGTTTCTGGATGGACACTACTATAATTCCCCCGCCAAAATAATGGCCTCTGCTATTTCGCGCATCGTCTTTCGAGTGTCCATACTTCGCTTCCGCATCCATCGGTACGCATCCTGGCCTGGAAGATTGCGCTGTTTCATCAGAATGTCCTTGGCACGCTCAATCAGTTTCCTCGATTCCAATTCCTCCTGGATTACTCTGGTCTTGACCATCAATTCGGTGTTCTCGATAGCTACTGCCGCTTCGTTCGAAACCGTAATCAGGACATTCCTTTCTGTTTCCGAGAATTCGTGGGGATACGAGGTGTAACAATTAATAACCCCTATGACGCGGTCTTTTACTGCCATGGGCACGCTGAGCATCGAAACAAGCCCTTCGTGTCGTGCCAATTCCTTCTCCTTGAAATCCGGGTCCTCGAGCACGTTCAAAACCATACGTGGTTGATTTGTCTCTGCGACTTGACCCACAATCCCCTCACCGAGTTTCAAAGTTCGTTCTTTTAAGTACTCCTTACTTATGCTTTGTGTGGCACGCAGATGCAAAGCCTTCTCTTTGTCATCCAAGAGCCAAAGAGCACAAATCTTGGAATGCATGGCCTCTGCCGTTACTGTGACCACGAGGCGCAAAATATCATCTATATACCGATCCGATGTGATCGCCTTGCTGATTGCAGTCAGGGCCTCGATCTGTTTATCAACAGAACTGTTTGCCAAGTCTTTCATAATAGGTTTTAATGCATACTACGACATAACGAATTTCGTCAAGATGAATTCCGCAAGAATCTTGCAATCATGTCGTTTTTTATCAATCAACCTACATTATTGTACCTTGCAGCCTGCCTTTTCGCGCTACTTTCCAGACTTGCCGTACGAATAATAGGAGCCTTGCAGATCATCCCCTTGTGCAAAATCCCCTCTTTACAATTTCCATAGGAATTGGTAACTTATCCTACAAGTGGTTCAATTTGAGATGTTTTATTCAAGGAAAGTAGGGGTCGTAACGGAGTAATAAGTCAACTAACTCAACAATATCCCCCACTTTCCCTATAGAGGGATGAAATCGCATGAAAAAACACCCACATATATTACCACCATACGTTATTAATCTATTTTTTGTTATAGGGTTGTTATCTGCCGTAGCGTTCAGGGTACTTATTGTTTTTCAGCACATAAGACCAGAACTCTTTAGGCCTGTGTGGTATTCCGGGGTTATCGGTTATATGTTCTTTTTCTTGTATAGATATGTCATATCTGAAAAGCGGAAAAAGGCGATAGGTGAATATGGCCTTATTGCAAAACTTGAAAGCGGGGAAAAACTCTCACGTGAAGATAGAGAGATTGCTATCTATTTGCTCTCTTCCATAAAGAAGTCGCGCGAGAACCTTAACTACCTGTTTATATTTGCGCTGTCTGGCGTTGCAGTGTTCATAGATATCCTTTTGAGCATGCAAGCCAAGTAAAGAAGGATAAAATTTCCCGCAACCTGCGGAGAACACGGTATTGAGGCAAAAGATGTCATTTCAGGATGGACACTCTCTATCAGAAGTTCATAAATTCAACGTCAACATGCAGTCCGTTGTTTGCTATCAGCAGAGCTACAAAAGTGTAGCAATTCATTATCTGTAAAACCCACCTTTAATCGAGAGGATTCTTCTCTGATCTTTGTCAACAGCCCTGTCAGATGATTTTCTTCCACCCTCAGCCCCAAACCGCTCAGTTTATGACGAAGAGCATTTTTTCCTGCTTTTTTGCCAATAATTATTTTTCTCTTCAAGGAAACTTCTGCGGGGTCGAATGGTTCATAATTCGAGGAATTTTTTATGAGTCCATCTATATGGATTCCCGATTCACAGGTAAAGATATCCTCTCCTACCACAGGTCTCCTGGGAGAAAGAGGGATATGGGCGGCCTGTGCTACATAGTGGGCAAGCGCCGGGAGATGTTTGAGATTGTATCGGGACACCCCGCTTCTTTTGGCCAGAAAGGCCAGCACTTCTTCGAGGGCGGCGTTTCCCGCCCTTTCTCCAAGACCGCTTACCGTGACATCTGCAAAATCGGCTCCGGCTTTCAATGCGGCCACCGCATTAGCACTGGCCATACCGAAATCATTATGGGTGTGGACCCCGATATCAACGCTGAATCGTTTTCTTAATCTCGTAATAATCCTGAACATGGAGACAGGATCCATGACTCCGACGGTATCCGCAAAACGTATCCTGTCTATGCCTTCTTCTTCGGCCATGCAAGATATCTCTTCCACAAAATCCGGATCGGCCCTGGAGGCATCTTCCAAACCGAGGGAAAGATAGCAACAGCTTTTATCCTTAGCCCGCTGTATACTTTCCCGTGCTCCCGCCATTACCCATGTTCTATCCCGACCCAGTTTATGTTCTATATGAATGTCTGAAACAGGAATCGAAAAGGCAAGAACATCCGGCGACAGGGCCAGGGTTTCCTCAATGTCTTTCGGAAGGCACCGGCACCACAGGGCAAGTTTCGGACACCCGGCAAGTTTTCTGGCCTCTCTGAGGAGTTCGTTGATCTCGGGATTTTGCACTGCAATTCCCAACTCTATCTCATCAACCCCCACCTTTATGAGCAGACCAATGATGCGCAGCTTTTCCGTCAGGTCAAAATAGACGTGGGCTGCCTGTTCTCCTTCCCTTAAGGTAGAGTCGACAATTCCTTTCACTTTGGTCACTCCTCATTCAATGCCATTAACTTAATGGCCGTTTTTTGAAAGTCCCCCTGGAGCCTCCAGAAAATAAGTCTAAAGTATTTTTGCTTCTGTGCCGATAGCTCATATACATAGCTGTGAAAAAGGTTGTATCGGTAATCATTTGTTTGTTTTTCCTGTAGTTGGACTTTTATACCTTTGTTCCCCTCTGACGGGATGTCCAGATACTCTGCATACAGGTATCACTTGCCCCCGATTCGCTCAATACCGC
>DAOVGD010000009.1 GCA_030672555.1 Desulfobacterales bacterium | reverse complement strand
AGAAACCAAAGAAACCAAAGGGTGGGGAACTGACCAAGGAGCAAAAGATTGCTTCCCATTACTGGGCAATCCATGAAAACTGCGTGGGGTGTCACAAGGAGCTGAAAAAGGCGAAAAAGCCTACCGGCCCTACCTCATGTACCAAATGTCATCCTAAACCACCTAAGAAGTAAGTTTATCAAATAGATATTCAACACCAGAAAAGGCAAGCCCTGCGGCTTGCCTTTTCTGTTACTAATGAGAGCATGAGGGGGGAAACAATTTTATGCCCCGAGTAATATTTACATGTTTTCAGGAATGAGGCGAAATCCTTAGAATTCCTCAATTCGCAATTCCTTAATTCCCCAATCCCCTGAATCCCTTCATTCCTCAATCAGTTATAACTATCCGTGTCTTCAGAGACAATTCTTTTAGTTGAGCCTTGTCAACTTCTTCCGGCGCGCCTGTCAAGAGACAGGTCGCCTTTTGGGTCTTTGGAAAAGCTATTACATCCCTGATCGATTCCTTATTGCACAATATCATGACCAGGCGATCAAATCCAAAGGCAATTCCTCCATGTGGTGGAGCGCCGTATTCAAGGGCTTCAACCAAAAAACCGAACTTGTTTTCATATGTTTCTCGGTCTATATTCAATGCCTTGAAGACGCGTTCCTGTACCTCTCTTTGATGAATACGTATGCTGCCGCCTCCTATTTCCGCGCCGTTCAACACTATGTCATACGCCCGTGAACAGACAGCAAGCGGGTCTTTTTCTAAAAGATCAACGTCATCGGGAAGGGGTGCGGTAAAGGGGTGGTGCAGCGCCACATTCCGTTTTTCCTCTTCATCATACTCCAACAGTGGGAAATGGGTCACCCAGCAAAATTCAAACCTGTTGTTGTCGACAAGATTTAATTTGTGGCCAAGGTGGTTTCTAAGTTGGCCAAGAGCCTCGTTGACCACCTTAATATCATCTGCAACAAAAAAGATTAGATCCCCTGGTTCCATATGCAGCCGCTCGGAGAGTGCTTGTTTTTCCGCTTCACTGAAGAATTTTGCGATGGGCGACTGCCACTCATCCTGTTTGATCTTTATCCAGGCTAGCCCCTTTGCCCTATAAACCGCAACAAATTTGGTAAGGTCATCGATCTCTTTTCTTGAAAAATCGATGCACCCCTTGGCATTGATTGCCTTGACCCTACCGCCCTTTTTTACACAGCCGGCAAAGAGTTTGAATTGAGAACCTTCTACAATGTCGGAAACATCTTTCAGCTCTAGATCAAAACGTAGATCAGGTTTGTCTAATCCATATCTGTCTGTGGCTTCCTGATAGGTAAGCCGCTTGAAAGGCCGTTTAATGGATATATTGAGGATCTCTTTGAAGAGTGTCTCCAGCATCCCTTCCGATAATGTCATGATATCGTCTTCGTCCACAAAAGACATCTCAATGTCTATCTGAGTAAATTCCGGCTGACGGTCAGCCCGGAGATCCTCATCCCTGAAACACTTCACTATCTGATAATAACGGTTCATACCTGCTATCATCAAAAGCTGTTTAAAGAGTTGAGGAGACTGGGGAAGGGCATAAAAATTTCCGGGATTGACTCTGCTTGGGACAAGATAGTCACGCGCTCCTTCCGGAGTGCTCCGGGTGAGCATAGGGGTTTCAATATCTATAAAACCATGATTATTTAGATAGTTGCGTATGAGAGCAGCAGCACGGTGCCTGAGAATGAAATTCTCCTGAAGCATTGGACGGCGTAAATCAAGATAGCGATACCGCAGCCGGATGTTTTCAGATACTTCTGTTCTATCTTCTATCACAAAAGGAGGAGTTTTTGCTTTGTTTAGTATCTCCAACTCTGAAACCAATACCTCAATCTCACCGGTCTTTAACTTTGGATTGACCATCCCTTCGGGCCGTCGCTCCACTTTTCCGCGGACGCACAGAACAAACTCATTCCGGATCACATGGGCCTGCTGGTGAATATCTTTGTCAACTTCGGGATTAAACACAACCTGGGTAATCCCTTCCCGGTCTCGCAGATCAACAAAGATCAGACCTCCATGATCCCGGCGGCGCTGAACCCAACCGGCAAGGACTACTTCAGAGCCTAAGTCGGCTGAACTCAACTCATTACAGTGGCGGGTCCGTTTCATCATTGTTTTAATTCGACTCCAAGGGTGTTGGTTTCGTAAAAAGTCTTTGATGAGCCCCGCCAAAGACTTTTTACGAAACCATCAAGGGCCGTCCTTTCAAAAACAGCAAGAATAATAGATAAGCGTAATGTGGATAACATATCAAAGCTAATCACAAAACGTTATTTTTTAACGCAAAGGGGTACGGAAGTCAATAAGATTTGAACAATATAAACAATAAACATAAACAATATACAAATTGACAGCTTAACAAATTTTGTGTAGATTTTCTGGACGTTACCAACAAATCTGAGGAGGAAGCTCATGCGATTGATTAGGAATTGTGCCATAACAGGTCTCATGTAAATATGTTTTTCTTGTTTTATTATTTGTGATATAAGCTTGAACATGTCCCCCATCATCCCTGACTTTTTACGAAATCATCAAATTGCACTCGCTAATCGATCAAGGGAAGGAAGGCGTTATGGCTTCATATGTTAATGACATAACCATAAATTACGAAGAAGATGACGTTGTTGTCGTTAAGGAATTGGATAAGGCGATCCTTTCCAAAGGTGCATGGACAACAATCATATTCAGGTATCAGCAGTGGGATCACAAAAAAGAAGGATATGGACCGGATCGCTTCACCATTCGCCGTTATCGCAAAATAAACGGCGAGTATAAGCAGCAGTCAAAATTCAACATTTCCAGTAAAGATCAGGCACAGAAAATTATTGACGCATTGCAGAAATGGACCCACGAATCGGACACATAGTTTCCCCGGAAAGGATCTTTGTATGATCTATTTAGACCATAACGCCACTACTCCCATCGCACCGGAAGTAGCAGAAGCCATGGCTCCTTACCTTTATAAAAAGTTTGGAAATCCAAGCAGCGGCTATACACTTGGGCAAGAGGCGAAAGAAGCAGTTGAAGCGGCCCGGGGCCAGGTTGCCGGCCTCCTCGGATGCAGCGCAGAAGAAGTCTGCTTTACCAGCGGCGGGACTGAATCGAACAATATGGCGATGAAAGGGGTTGCCTACACATTCAGAAAAAAAGGGATGCATATTATTACTACGACGATTGAGCACCCCGCCATTACCAGTCCGGCTCTGTTCCTGTTAAACCAGGGTTATGACGTGACCTTTGTCCAAGTAGATAACACAGGTCTTGTTGATCCGGATGACATAAAAAAGGCGATAAAGCCTACGACGATTCTCATTTCGGTGATGCATGCAAACAACGAAACCGGCACGATAGAGCCGATCGCAGCGATAGGAAAGATCGCCCATGAATCGGGCATTCTCTTTCATACGGACGCGGCTCAATCGGTAGGAAAGATCGGGACCGATGTCGCGGAACTGAATGTAGATTTTTTATCAGTTGCAGGTCATAAAGTATATGCCCCCAAAGGGGTGGGGGCATTGTATATTCGGAATGGAATAAAGATAGAACCGTTAATTCACGGCTCGGGACAGGAAAGAGGCCGGCGGGCGGGAACGGAAAACGTACTCTTGGCGGTCGGTTTGGGGGCGGCCTGTGACCTTGTCAAGCAGAGGTTGGAAGACGATTTCATTTGCATTCGCCGCCTTAGGGATCGTCTCCATGAACGGCTCCTTTCCGAGATTCCGAATCTCGTCCTAAATGGTCACCCGGAAAAGCGTCTTTCTAACACGTTGAATGTCGCATTTCCAGGGATCAATGGCGGGGCCTTACTTGACTGTCTGACTGACATTTGTGCTTCCACCGGAGCGGCCTGCCATGACCGGTCAGTGACGCTTTCTCACGTACTTGCTGCCATGAATGTCCCGGAGTCGATTGGAAGGGGATCTGTGCGACTCTCCCTGGGGCGAGAGAATACCGAGGAAGAGATCGACCAGGCAGCGGAAACGATTATAGCTGCCTATAAAAAATTGCGGGGATGAATATCGTTGACAATGATGGCTTATTATTAGATAATTTGTAGTATCTTATTCTCTGTTGTTGCTAACTTATAGACCAAGGAGGTTGTCATGGAAAAGATTTTGATCATCGGTTGCAAAAAGGCTATGGATGACGTTTGTATCGGGTGTTCCCGATGTCTGGTCGGATTCAATCGCAGAAAGGGAGAATTCGAGCGCTATGCAGATCAGGATGCAGAGGTTATGGGTCTATTGAGCTGCGGTGATTGTCCGGGACCGGCTATTGTCACCCGGCTTGCCCAGGTCAAATTATGGAATGCGCCTATGGATGAGAAACCTACCAAAATTCATATCGGCCCCTGTATTGTCGACCATTGTCCGTATAAGGATACATTGATAAAAAAGATTAAGGCCAAAGCCGGGATAGAGGTTGTTGAAGGGACTCATCCTTATAAGCCCGACAATATCTTTGCTTAAAATTTAGCGGGATTGGTAAACACTATGGACGCTATTTCCAATAAAAAAAGCAGGTATTATCGCCACCCGGCATTAAAGGGGTTAAGCGATAAGGAACTGGTTTCCGTATATAAGATCGGCAGTATAAATAAAATCGATCCTGGCGGAGTTCTCGTTAAAGAAAGCGATACGGATAAGACTATCTTCTTCATTCTGGCGGGGTCGGTAAAGATAATAGACAATCTTTCCGGTCAAGGTGAAGAGATTGCCACACTTAGACAGGGGGACTGTGTAGGAGAGATTGCCTTTATCAAACAGAATCGTAAGAGTGTGTCGGCGCTTGCGACAGAACCGGTAACTGTCCTGACCCTCGACGAACAAAGCATGTATGCGTTAGCGCCCAAGACCCAGTTGTTGATCTATCAAAATTTATACGATCTTGCTAAACAACGCATCAGCCGTTTCATTATGAATGAGGTTGCATTAGTCGACAAGAACAACTATTTAACTGCTCGCGTCCGAACTTTTCTCCAGGCAAAAATTGATGAATACGAAGGTGCGGAGATAATTCAAAACATATTAAGAAGTATCCCCCGTTTGCCCATGTATGCGACCAAACTGGCTGTTATGCTTCGTGACGAAGACGTGTCAACATCTGACGTAGTTAAGTTTGCCACCTTAGACCCTTCTTTGGTGGGTATAGTCATGAAAACAGTCAATTCGCCATATTATAATTTGCGGAATAAGGTTACAGATTTGCAACATGCGGTCTTACTTCTCGGTTTCGGCCAGGTTTACCAATTAGTAATTGCTGATGGTGTCCGAAGTGTTATGCCCGCCACTCGTGGATTTCGAGAACTACAGTTTCATTCTGCCGTGGTCTCTTTTCTATGTTTTGAGATATCCCAACTGTGCGGCAAAAAGCAAGCGCCGATGTTAAGCACTATCGGTTTACTGCACGACATCGGCAAGAGTGTTATCTTATTATTAAAAAAGCAGTATCCAAAAATGACCTTGCTTATTGATATGATGGACCATGCCTCTATTGGGGCGCTTCTTCTGAAAAAATGGGATCTCCCGGATGTTATTTGCCAGAGTATAAGGTATCAACACTATCCTGAATTCTTACCTCCAGCAGAAATTCCGGAAGAACATCAAAAGGATGTCGCTGTTCTGTATATTGCCCATCTTTGCTATGAATACTTAAAAGGACAGGAAGAAATTGCGCTACCTGTAACATTTCTTCGTGAGTATATGGACACATTGAAGCTTTCAGAGGGGTCGCTCGCTGAGTTCGTAAAGAAAAAAGTTTTCCCATCTATTAATAAGAAAAAAAATACATTGCCTGAAGATGTGCGACAATTTTTCAAAAAGGGTGAGACTCAACTCATAGCCCACAGATTTGAGGATGGGCTATGGGGAAACTCTTAAAAAGAGAGTCACGCCTTAGGCCCGATCATTTCCTCCGGCCTGACGTATTTGTCAAATTCTTCTTCCGTTAAAAGACCCAACTCAACTGCTGCCTCCTTGAGAGTTTTGCCTTCTGTATGGGCCTTTTGCACTATTTTTGCCGCGTTGTCATATCCTATGTTTACGTTTAAGGCGGTAGCCAGCATGAGAGAATTTTCTATATTTTTTTTGATCTGTTCCATGTTCGGCTCTATGCCGACCACGCACCTGTCATTGAAAGACTCGCATGCATCTGCAAGGAGGCGCAACGACTGGAGAAGATTGTAGATCATGACCGGCTTGAATACATGCAGCTCAAAATTGCCGGATGCCCCTGCCATATTGATGGTGACATCGTTTCCGATAACCTGGGCGCATACCATGGTCATTGCCTCGCACTGAGTGGGATTGACCTTGCCCGGCATGATCGAACTCCCCGGCTCGTTGGCAGGGATGATGAGCTCGCCGATGCCGCATCGAGGCCCGCTTGCCAGCCATCGTATGTCATTTGCGATTTTCATTAGGCTACAGGCGACTGTTTTAAGAGCGCCACTCGTCTCTACGACGGCATCGTGGGCAGCCAATGCCTCAAACCTGTTTTCAGCGCAAACAAAAGGGTATTTAGTGATGGCTGCTATTTCTTCGACCGCCAGTCTTGCGTAGTCAGGATGTGTATTAAGGCCGGTGCCGACGGCCGTGCCTCCTATTGCAAGTTCCAGGAGATGGGAGAGGGTATTTTGTATCGCCCGAATGCCGTGGCTGAGTTGGGAAGCATACCCCGAAAACTCCTGTCCCAATGTGATAGGGGTTGCATCCTGAAGATGTGTCCTTCCGACTTTTACAATCTGATCAAAAGCCTTTGCCTTGTCGGCCAGGGTCTCTTCCAACAAAAAAAGCATGGGGAGGAGTCGACCACTCAACTCTGAAACCGCGGCAATATGCATAGCAGTGGGAAAGGTATCGTTTGAGGATTGAGATTTGTTGCAGTGATCATTGGGATGAATCGGATTTTTACTTCCCATCTCGCCGCCAAGGACCTCAATCGCCCGGTTGGAGATGACCTCGTTTACATTCATATTGGTCTGGGTCCCGCTTCCGGTTTGCCAGACCAACAATGGAAAGTGGTCGTCAAACTTTCCATCAATTATTTCATCGGCTACCTGGCATATGATACGAGCCTTGTCATTTTCCAAAAGACCAAGCCTGGCATTGGCTGTCGCCGCAGCTTTTTTGACAATACCCATTGCCCTGATAACCTCGCGCGGCATTCGTTCAGTGCCTATCTTGAAGTTTTGAAGTGACCGCACGGTCTGCGCGCCGTAATACTTATCTGCCGGGACCTCGATCTCCCCGATACTGTCTCTTTCGATCCTGACTTTCATGGAGGAGACTCCTTTTTGTAAAAATTGAAAATCTGGTAAGCCCACTTAGCTTATCTATCCCATCTTCATTTCTGTTGTCCAGCAAAATCTATAAGGCTTTCAGGGTAAAAAAAGAAGCGATATCCCCTATACGATGCCT
This sequence comes from Desulfobacterales bacterium, assembly GCA_030672555.1. Classification (GTDB taxonomy): domain Bacteria; phylum Desulfobacterota; class Desulfobacteria; order Desulfobacterales. The sequence continues at coordinate 6,418 of DAOVGD010000009.1, read as the reverse complement.
GTTATGCGGCTCTTGCCCGCGAAGTCAAGGGGACATGGCTTACCTTAGTCCGCCCCTCCTTTAAACTTTACTTTGGCGACTGTTCGTGGTAAAAGCAATTCAAATCCTTAAGGAAAGTTGGCAGATTAATCCTCACTTAAGTCATTATACTGCCGACACTATCATCATTATTCCCATTAGAATCAGAATTCCAAGTATTACTCTTATGTACGTTTCTTTTTTGAGCCTGCCATAGTAAATAGACCCTGCATAGACGCCCAAAAACACGAATAATATTGAAGCTGCGAAATAGCGAAGTACAACAATAGTAGTCAAACCGTTAATGGCGTGGGCTGCGGCTATGATAAGGCCCGTGCTGAAAAAAAATCCTGATAGCGTGGCCTTAATATCGTCCTTAGACCAGCCTGTGAGCGTGGTGTAGATGATTGTTGGGGGACCTCCCGTGCTGAAAGCGCTACCGATTGTGCCCGTGGCAAAACCTGCCAGATATGACCATGTGGGGCTAATCTTTCGCGGTCGGGGGTGAAGTACTAAACCATATAAGGCATAAGCTATGAGTATCACACCGAGCAGAAATTCGATAACATTACTATTTGCTTCTTTTAGAAAGGTTGCTCCTACATATATTCCGGGGAGACAGCCCAGAAATAGGGGCATTATTTTTTTCCAATCTATGTGATTCTTGAGTTGGAGCGAAAGGAATAAAGTAATGATCACGCCGTTTAGCATACAGAGGGGGACAGCCATTTTCACATCCATAAACATGACTAATAGCGGCATAGCCACTAATGCCGAACCAAAACCAGAGACACCTTGCGTGAACCCCGCCAAGAAAAATATTAAAGCCACTAAAAAATAAGTAATCATTGAAGGGAGCCCCCTGTATGTGAACCCTGCTAATAATAACAAAAGTACTACCCGAAGGCAAGCTGAAGGATAGGATCTTCCCCGATGTCTCCAACATTTCCCTATCCCACGAATATTCGCCTTGACCGATCTTAAGGTATGACATATTGTAATACCAGGAGGGCTGAATAAAGATGGGAAGGACGAAAATCGCGGTCATTTTTTAGCACAACTTATTATGTTATTTCTTGCCAAAACTTAATATTTAAGATGCTACCCTGAAACTGATCTGAAACTGCCCAATTGCCATGAGCACTGAGGGGAGCTTGCTCAGGGATTTTCGCTAAATGCTCCAATGACAAAAACATCGGATTCCCAAAGGGTTAGTTTAGGTCATTTTGTCATTTGGTATTCGGATTTTGCCTGAACGTGACTTTTCGTTCAGGCACTAATTAGTTATTACAATTGCAAAATTAAGAGGAACTAAGTTCAAATTTTCTGATAGGAGAAAATATGAATGCATCTAAAACGCCTGATATGGGATTATCCTAATCCTCTAAAAGATGATCTGTGGAGGGCCACAAGGATGGCCGAATACTTCCCTTTTGTTTTTGAAGAGCTTACTCAGGAAGACAAACAGATGCTGCTTAAACATCTTGATACGATAAACGTCCCTGATGAGAGAAAAGACTTTATAAGGATGGTGTGTGGTGGAAAACAAGATACTGGCTGAAAAGCAGAAGGTATTCATCGATAATCTCCCCGCTGACATTCTCGCCAATTTTTATCTCACAGGCGGCACCGCCCTTTCCGCATTTTACATTGAACACAGACTTTCCATGGACCTCGACTTCTTCACGGACAGCGAAAAAAGAATGCCTCCTATAGAATTCTTGACAGGGATGATAAGAAAGCTTCCATCCGTGAGCGCTGTTCATTATGAACGTCTTTTTGATCGCAGAATATTTGATATTCTCTTTGAAGACAGTGATACCCTTAAAGTAGAATTTACCACTTATCCTTTTAAAAGCGTCGAGGAAAGAAGAAAAATTGGAAAGCTCGTGGTCGATAGCTTGTTAAATATAGTTACAGGAAAGCTGTTCGCTATTACTGATCGATATGATCCAAAGGATTTTGTAGACCTTTATTTTGTTCTGCGAGACTATACCTGGAGCTTAGGCGATTTGATAAAAAGAACCCAGAAGAGGTTTGAGGTCAAGGGCCTTCAGTACATCATTCCGGAGAGGTTACTAATGGCAAAAAGGCTTGGCCCTGACGATTTTCCCATCATGCTTAAAGAAGTAAATCTCGAAGAGATGAAGCAGTCTCTTCTTAAAGAGGCCGCCGAAGTGGCGAGGTCTTTCAGAAAAGGGTAAGCTTTTGTAATCTCCTTATTTTTCTCCTTTCATCACGACTTTTGTGGTGATACTTCTGCCGGCAACCTATAAATCTGGTAGGTGCCCTCGTGGCAAAAAAGCTTGCGTTCGAACGTTACTTCTGGTTACACAGCGTGTCATTATTGCCTCAAACAAACAACAAATTGATTGAATTTATTGTATAATACAGAATATAATGTTATTCTCAACTAAAGAGTGAGTTGGGATTAAATATTTGGCAATCGGGATACTAAATGTTCTCGTAGCTTCAAGATTGTTGAGGAACATATGGAACGAGCTAAGAAACTTCTCACCGAAACGTTTGGCTTTGATCAATTCATGCCCGGTCAAGCCGAGGTCATCACGCATCTGATCGCGGGACGCTCCGCCCTGGCGATCTTTCCGACAGGCGGCGGGAAATCGCTGTGTTACCAGTTGCCTGCGCTCATGTTCGACGGCGTGACAATCGTCATTTCGCCGCTCATCGCGTTGATGAAGGATCAGATCGACGTGCTCAAAAGCCGTGGTGTCGCAGCCGGACGGCTCGATTCAACGTTGTCAGCCGATGAGACGCGAGAGGTTATGTCAGCCCTCCGATGTGGTAATTTGCGCCTGCTGTATGTAGCGCCTGAACGATTCAGCAACGAACGCTTTTTACAAGCCATTCTGCATACCCGGGTGTCAATGTTCGCCATTGACGAGGCACACTGCATTTCGGAGTGGGGGCACAACTTTCGACCAGACTACTTGAAACTGGCTCGCTTTGCTCGGGCTTGCCGTGCGGAGCGATTGTTCGCATTGACGGCAACCGCGACCTCCAAGGTGGCTGAGGACATCTGTGAGGGTTTTGGTATTGTGCGGGGTTGCGTGATACGGACCGGCTTCTACCGACCAAATCTCACGGTGTTGACCACGCCCATTGCTGCTGCAGCTCGCGATCGAACCTTGGTAGAACGGCTGAAGGATCATCCCGATGGCCCAACGATTGTCTACGTCACGCGTCAAAATACGTCGGAGCAGGTGGCTACGCGTCTCGCCAAGGCTGGACTGCCGGCGCGAGCTTATCACGCGGGGATGAAAAACGATCAGCGGGCTGAAGTACAGGATTGGTTCATGGAGTCAAGTGATGGAATTGTGGTTGCAACAATCGCTTTCGGCATGGGGATCGACAAGTCCGACATCCGTTACATCTACCACTACAATCTTCCGAAGAGCCTTGAGAATTTTTCGCAAGAGATCGGACGTGCAGGCCGAGACGGACAGGCTTCAATTTGCGAGATGTTTGTCTGCATAGATGACATTTGCACACTCGAGAACTTCGCTTACGGGGACACGCCCGGTCGAAACGCGATCCGGGGTTTAGTGGACGAGATTTTCACGTTGACCGGACAGTTCGATGTCAGCCTTTATGAACTCTCGATTCGTCACGACATCCGTCAACTGGTGACGCGAACCTTATTAGTGCAACTGGAACTCCATAATTACCTACGGGAATTAACTCCGGTTTACAGCCGCTATCAATTTCAGCCGCTGGTCTCGTCATCCGAGATTTTATCGCGGTTTGATGGCGAACGTCGCCGATTCTTGGCAAACGTTTTCAAACAAGCTCGCAAAGCCAAGACCTGGTTCCATATCGATTTGGACCAGGCATCGGTAGCCATCGATCAGCCGCGAGATCGAATCGTGCGGGCGTTGGACTACCTCGCCGAACAGTCGCTGTTAGAAGTGAGAGCCGAAGGAGTTCGCAATCGTTTCATGATCCTTCGTCGTCCAGACGACATTGAGGATCTGACCGATGCATTGTTCCAAAACGCGCTGGAACGTGAAGCACGCGAGATCGCGCGTATCGGTCAAGTGCTCCAACTTGCCACCCACGACGGATGCCTGGTGGCGCATCTATCTGCTCACTTTGGCGAAGAACTGTCCCGCCCTTGCGGGCATTGCTCCTGGTGTCTGAACGGTCATCCGCCTGCGGCACTTACGCCAGCGGAACCGGCAACGATCAACACTGCACTTTGGCAACAAATCATTGATGCGTGGAATGAGCAGGAAGAGCCAATCGACGGGGCCCGTGCATTGGCTCGATTCGCGTGTGGGATTACTTCCCCCCGGTTGACGCGCACAGGTCTGTCAAAACATTCGCTTTTTGGGGCTTTAGCCCACGTCAGCTTCGGTGATGTTCATACACTCGCTCAAGCGTGGAAACAAGATCAAAGCCTGTAACCCCATAAGCTGGCAACCAAAGCTGAGCAATATATTCCAGCATATCGCAAATGTTTGAGCAACGACCGATGTCCCCGGATTTACTTCCACACGCCTTGCGCCAAATGTCCAGGCCTCGGCAACGATCCGGTCCAGTCTGTCTATGTCTGGTTGCGTCTTTTTCGATGGCATATGCTCACCTTTAAATTTTATTAATACGGTTATGTGCTAATCTTTTGATGGAAGTATGATTTTACGCGACATCCAGTAATGCTTTCTCCAGTAAGTGGAATCTAAGCTTGATAGCATTACCCCCTTAGATGTGGATGCATGCATAAACATGCCTTTGCCCACATAGACGCCCACATGTCGAGGGTAGGAGTGGGGTTTGAAAAATACAAGATCTCCAGGCGCCAGATCTGAGCGGTCAATTCCAGCGCCAATTCCAGCTAATGTTTTCGTTGACCGAGGAATTCGCAGCTCAAACAAACTAATATAAACATGATTTACGTACCCGGAGCAGTCTGTTCCTTTTTTGCTGTTTCCCCCCATTCTGTGAGGAGTGCCTGCCCATTCATGATATTTCTTTTCAACTAAACTCGTGATTTCTCGTTGGGTGTATTTCACCTTCGCTGGGAAACGAGAACTACCCATGTAGGCTGGTATATTAGTGGCAGAGTCTGCTTGTTGGCGCTCAGGTAAATGGGCGCACCCGAACAGTACCGTTACAATGCAGATTGCGAACAATACTTTAATTGTGAATATTTGGCGCATTTTTTTCATTCTCTATGCACACCAAGTAGGTCAGGGGCCTTGCGGTTCTTTTTCTCGAGACCTTTATAACTGCCATTTTCCCGTGATGCAGCGTCAGGCTTCAAAATTTAATTTTTTTAGGGTACCTAATTATAAGTTAACTGGCAATAAATAGAAAGAGGGTAAGTATTTTCAAAATTCTTTTGGCCACTTGGTATTGACAACGGTATTGACATGTGGAATACTTAATTTAAAAAGATTGATTAAAATCTATGCGGCAAGGTGGCACTATGGCAGGAGTAAAGACAGCAATATCACTACAAAAAGACTTATTCGATCAAGTAAATAATTTAGCCAAAGAGATGCATGTCTCTCGCAGCCGTTTATTTACCCTGGCTGTGGAAGATTATTTGAAAAAAAATGAAAGCAGAAAGATCCTCGCTAAAATCAATGCGGCTTACGATGATATCCCAAGCGAGGAAGAAGCAAGGATTGCACAGGCAATGAGGCGGAAACAGAGAAAAAATGTTGAGGCAGAAGCGTGGTAATCAGACAGGGAGAAATTTATTGGATCGATCTTGGCGAGCCAAGAGGTTCTAAGCCAGGTTATCGGCATCCCCACATCGTGATTCAAAATAATGTCTTTAATGCCAGTAGGATAAATACAGTTGTAGTATGTACCTTAACCTCAAACTTGAAAAGAGCAAAAGCTCCGGGAAACGTGCTTCTTGAAAAAGGAGAAGCTAACTTGCCAAAGAAAAGCGGTGTCAATATTTCTCAAATTTATGCGGTCAATAAGGTCGATTTAATAGAGAAAATTGGTCAGGTATCAGAAAAGAGATTTCAACAAATTCTGGATGGTATAAAATTACTTATGGAACCACGAGAGCTTTAATTTGTTGCCGAAAACCAATACCCCGAAAAACATATAAATCTATGGCAGTTCAGCTTGGGTTGAACGCTAAACAATTCGATGGTCTGTTAGAATGCCCCTTGAAAAAGAAAGGGTATGAACAGATTATTTCTTGATTTTGAAACATGTAAGGTGTTTTGCTATCAGCGGTAGTTTTTACTGTTCCTTTCTGTTGAGTTTTTTCCAGTATCCAGCCTTGGCTTTTTTCTTTTTGATGATATAATCCTCCCGACTCCCCAACCTTTCGGCCCTTTGCCCGAATGCCGAGCTTCTCTTTTATTCCTTCTACAAAACCCTTACTTCCAACAGCGATGCTTTGAGACCATTT
>DAOVGD010000032.1 GCA_030672555.1 Desulfobacterales bacterium | reverse complement strand
AACCTCCTCCCTGCGAACCCCCTTTAAGACAACAAAATGCGAGTATCCCCGGACATCGATAAGGACTATCGTCGGTATTTTTATTGCAACGAGTTGTTCGGCTTTCAGCCTGAAACCACCTGCCCGGTAGCCTATGGTTTCAGCATATCTTTTTAGGTCCAGGAGCGAAAATCCTTTTTTCTTTACGAGCCTTGCATCTGCAACTTTGAGTATTCCCTGGATGGCGGTCTTTTCTGAAGCATCCCTGCCGAAATGGTACGTTAATATAGTGGCCAGGGCAGCAGCACCACAACTATAATCTACACTCTGGGGAACTATGTTGACGAACTTTAGCTCCCGCAGGCTGAGGACCTTTTTATAGATGGCCGGGCCGCGGTGCATCATCCTGACCGCAACCATCGTCCCCCAGGCAGGTGAGGAGAACATCCCGCACCCCAGGAGAAAAATCAACACGCACGTAAGATCCGAGATGATTCTTTGTTTCATTATGTTCAAAAAATCGTGGGGAGGGAAGAAGATTGACCCCCTTCCCTCTCCGCTAATTCGCTACTACATGGAATCAAAACCAACAAGTGAGACAGCCACAACATTGGCCTGATTGTTCATGCAGCCCGAGGACTGGTTAACACCGACAACACCGCCCCCACCATCCAGGGAAGCGGTTATGATATCAGTATAAATGCCCGCTGCCTCCGTGCTAACGTTCCTGCTGTTGACCATGCCAAGGTCGGCTTCAGACAGGGCGGCCATAGAACCGCACCCTACAGCCATGCTGGTAGCGTTATCCTGGTTGTTAATGCTGCCGGCGGACTGATTGACACCCAGTATCCCCTGTGCGCCTGTGAGAGCACCGTTAATGGAGTTAGTACGCTCAGGATCAATGGTATCTACTATATTGCCAGTGTTCACCTTAGCCACAGATGATTGGGAATGCAGGAAGGTGGATCCATCCGCGCTCACAGCCACGGCAGTCGCATTGCCCTGGTTGTTCATGCTGCCGGGAGCCTGGTTAATCCCGATGACGCCATTGCCATTAAGGGCAGTAGCTTCAATCGTAGCCTCTTTCGTGACCGGATCTTCAATGAGCACATTATCCATGTTGAGGTCATTTTTAACTACCTCGGCCTCAGCGGAATTCTCCGGCATGGCCTTCTGTTTGACGTCAACAATGTAAGTCTTATCTACATAAACAATCTCTATAACATCCTTTGTCTTTATTTTGTCAACCGACCCTATTACCTCTACTTCCGCCATAGCCGGAAGGCCCAGGGCTATCACAAATGCCATAGCCGTCAATACTACGAATAACTTCTTCATAATACTACCTCCTTGCGATTTTTTACGCATTAAACTACAATTCAAATCTTCATACTACGCTTACCTTAATTACTCCTGCTGGCTCTCTCTTTTTGGCATCCCTCCTTTCTATCTATAGATGAATACGGTCACAGTCGTACCTCCCGTACCAACTGTATCCAAAGGCACAATGTCACCATTTGCGCTGCCAGGTTTCCCCCGCCACTCGTCCCACAGGATGACGCGCGAAGTCCCTCCCTTATGAGGAGTAGCCGGAAAGCCACGACCGGCAACAAGACCCATCTCGGAGTCTTCAAGGCAGGTCGTGCCTTCGTCCAGGATGGACATTCCCTCAACCCGGTCATTGGCAAAAGCCGCAAACGGTGAAAGCAAAGCAAGTATGATAAATACTGCCAGTGCCTTCTTCATCCTCAGCCCCCTTTGCTTCCATCTATTAGCAAGGAGCTATTAGCAAGGAGGATGCCAACTTTATAATGTATTGATATTATGCTCTTTTTGGGTTAACTCCCCTTTTCCCTCCTGCTGCAATCTGTTCAAGTATTTAAACAAATTTTCCGATGCAATAATAAATACTGGAAAACCAGCAAGTTATAATTCCAAAAATTTGGACCTATCTCAAAAGGAATTTAGGAATTGAGGGATTGAGGGATTGAGGGAATGGAAGCTTAAAGCTCAAGGCTGAAAGCTGAAAGCAAGAGAAGAAGAGCTTTTTGGTTTTATTCTTACTTTGAGCTTTGAGCCTTCAGCTTTCAGCTCAATAAGTTGCGACACATTTTCTGATCGATCTTATGTTTCTTGAGGAGGTAGTACATCTCGGAGCGGCTCACCTTCAGGGCCTTCGCTGCCTCGGTGATCTTTCCTCCATATCTGTATATCGTCTCTTTTATGAGCTCACACTGGAAGCGGTTCGTAGTTTCCCTCAGCCCCTCCTGATAACTTTGTCTTGTCTTCAACTCGAGGTTCTCCGGGGTTATCCAGCACTGCTCGGCCATTACAACGCCACGTCTGATGCGGTTAATAAGCTCTCTTACGTTGCCGGGCCAGTGGTGGGCTTTGAGGGTGGCCAACGCTTCACGGGTGAAGCCCCTTATACGTTTTTCTACCTTTTGGGCATATTGTCGCAGAAATGCTTCTGCCATGATCACGATATCGTCTCCCCGTTCCCGCAAAGACGGCATCCGCAGTGTAACCACGTCTAATCTGTAATAGAGATCTTCACGGAACCGGCCCTCGGAAATAACTTTTTCAAGGTCACGATTTGTGGCTGCAATCACGCGCAAATCAACCTCGATACTGTTCCGGCCACCGACCCTTTCGATCTTGTAATCCTGCAAGAATCTCAAGAGCTTCACCTGAACGCTTAAAGGAAGCTCTCCTACTTCATCTAAGAAAAGGGTGCCACCCGCTGCATATTCGATCCGGCCTTTTACTTGCTTATCAGCCCCTGTGAATGCCCCCTTTTCATGGCCAAAGAGTTCAGATTCCAAAAGGTCTTTAGGTATCGCCCCGCAATTGATCGGGATAAAGGGACTATTTCTCCGGCAACTCCTCTCATGGATGGCCCTGGCAGCTATCTCCTTGCCCGTGCCGGTCTCTCCGATGATCAGAACCGGGACGTCTACCGTGGCGAGCTTACGAATGAGATGAAACACTGCCTTCATTTTGTCGCATGTCCCTATCATTTCTTCATCTTCGTCTTCAGCCTCTCCATAGCTGTTATTCTCCACAACGTGTTTTTTTATGAGGCCATAAACTGCATTAACGTGGCTATCTGGCAGATCACTGATGAAATTTAAGAGATCCTTTTTTCTGACAGCCGCATCCCGCTTTTCGAAGTAAGAGGGATCGTCAAAATTGAGCGGGTACCCACAATGTGGGCAGTCGAGAGGTATTTTATCTCCAAGTAATCCTCCGCAGTACGAGCAACTATCACCCGACCCGAGCCGGCTTTGAATAAGGGACCATACGTATGGGATGTTTGCAGGCTCTATGCTCACGAATTCAGCAGCGAAACCATCGTCCTTTACTCTGTTCACTTTGGCCACAACATCAATGGAGTGGGACAGAGAAGGTAACGTAAGAGTAAGATCAATTAAAGAATCCTTAGGCGGGCAATCCTCGGAGTTGATCAAAGCGCCATTCAGGCTGAGATTGGCGATAACGCCGGATTTTAATTTATCGTGAATCAAGAAAGAGATCTTACATCGGAATGGAACTCGAGGTTCGCTCCTCATTTTTACACCACCCTTTTCTGTGAGGTCACTCGTGGAAGAGAATTAAAATCTTGGTGGATCCCGGAGTTTCCTACTATAAATTTTCTGTCTCTTTATTTCGAAGCGCCGCGCCAGAGGTCTAACAAGGTGAACAAAATTTTGGATTATAATAAAACCTGGCCCTGTAAGCTGGCAAGTTCTGTGAATTAATGTGGTTGAAGTTTGTAAATTAATGGGGTTGGACAAAAGGGGATAAAGGTCTTAGAATCTAAAGAACTGCCATTCTTAAAAATGAATAGCCTTCGGTTTGCTTGACAGATCTCACAGTATATCGGCCGTTTTTCCTGGGAAGCTAAAAAAGAATAGTTAAAAAAGGTCTTATCTTAGAGGTAATCTAATAAAAATAGCTATGTTATTAATAAGAAAAATATACGCGTATCTTGCGTATAAGTCAAGCCCTTTGTAAGCAGCTGTTTAGCTGTTTACATTAGCGATTTTTCATTGTTGGCGGCATCCCCCTGCTGGCCAAACATACTGTCTGTGATTGATTTTGTTATATTATGGGCAATCAAAGGTAGCGTTTGGCCAGGAAATGCATAAGTGCGTCATCTGTGAACTTTTGAAGATAGGCAACCAAAGACTTTTCATCGGTCTCCCGGTCCAATCCAAATGCAATCTCTCCTTCGTCGTAGGTATTTACAAAATCGTGTGGGTGTTTTCCCATCCAATACTCCGAGGTGTGAGTTAATTTATTATTGGAGGAACTGTTTTATTTGTCAAGCAGGAAGATCTTTGTTAAGATCCTTCTTTAATTCATATAGGACGAGACCTTTGCAAAATCCAAGGTCAAGGAAGGCGATCCCGCCTTGGCGGGATTAACTGCAGGAATACTTGAAGTATTTCGAGTCCCGCCATCGGCGGGATGAATCTGACGTAGAGATTGGACAAAAGGATGTTGAAAAGGTCATGCGAACTCGGATTTAAGGAAAGCTGGTAGGCCTGATGATCTCGTAAAAGGTCCCTGATTCGCCCGATTGGTCACTTGATAAGACTCTCATTGATCATTGATCATTTCACATTTGTCATCTGTCCCCGCCGTGGCGGGGGTAAATGCCCAATGACAAATGATAAATGACAGATGATAAGATCAAAATAGGCTCATCAGGGACTTTTTACGAGATCATCAGGCTTTGGCGGAAGAAAATGTATGGATACTGTCTAAGATTCCATTGATAAAAGCGCCTGATTCTTTGGTGCCGTATTTTTTCCCGAGATTCACCGCTTCATTGATGGAAACCTTGAAAGGGATGTCTGCGCAATCCCTTTTGCTGCGGGAGCTAAGGGGTGTCTGGAAAAATGCTGATCCCGAGCCAACCCCGATAGAGGTCATGGCCGCCATAGATCTGGGTATGGTCGAATCGGATGAGGGGGTCCTGGAGAAACTAAAAGAATTCTGGCAGGAAAACAGGATAGAGGGGTACGATTTCAGAAACTTTGAGGCTGCCCTGGTCAGGGTTGGTCTGAAACTGCGAAGGGGCAAGGATTTGAAAAAATTTATAAACTTAGATATTTATCCTATGATGTGAGGTCTCTAATTGTCTTTAGATCATTAAAAACAATAAATTCAATCAATCTCAGTGCTTGTTCAAAGTCAGCGAAGCAGATTCCTCCCACCACAGTTTTGAAATAGAAATATTGCACTTTATTATTATCTTTGTTGATGTAATATTTTCCGATTGTTCGCATCCCGTTCAGCTCGGTCAGCCTTTGGAGCAGAATGTTACGTTTCTCCGGACTGGATGGGACTTTGGCCAGATCATGGCACTCGATCTTTAGGAGCAGATCGTTAGGATTAGACATTATTGAAAATTTAATTATTTCATCAGGTTTTTTATAGCTGACCACAAAAATGATGCCATGTAGGCTTTCCTCCTTTATCAACTTATACTTTTTGTAACCGAGTTTATGAATGAATGCAGCCAGGAGGTCACTATCTACAGCCTTATGCTGCAAATCTTCAGATACATCCTGGGCGAAGGAGACTCCATAAGAGAGCATGATTGCAGAGAAACATATAACGATCATCAATGACGCTCTTAACTTTTGTATCATGATTCTGCATTCCTTTAGAGTTTTGAGATAATCCACCTAATATATTGGTCTCTCACAGGGAAAAGAAAGAGATTTCTTCATAAATTTTTATTGCAATGGGAGATACGGCAGCAGCGACGGTAATGCAGATTCATCCGTCACATTAATTACCGTGATGTTTAAGATCAAGTTATTATGGATCACGTTGAAGCTTCCCGGGGACTGGCTGATCTGAAAGATGCCGCTGGCACCATCAAAATTACCAACGTAAGCTTGAATAGATACTCCACCCAAATCCGTTTGAAGTAGATCATTACCCGGCACCGGAGAAAAACCTTCAGGCGCCTCAGGCAAGTTTGAGGCGCCATTTTCATTATAAACCAGCGACCCTGACATATTCCCCACGTTGTCCCAATAGCCTGTGAATTCAATCCCGAAGTGAAAGCCAGCGTATCCTCCCCGGACTTGGTTCAGCTCTTCATCCGTGAGTTTAACGCCCAATTGTATCCCTATCTCGGTAGCCCCAGCCACCGTCCAGCCCGATGGGAAATAAATGAGCATGAATGAGATCATCAAGATCAACGATCTTTTTAACACGGCCCACTTCATAATAAAAACTCCTTTCAAAACTCTCCTGGAATCTTAAGAAATGAAAAATTTCCCGCGCCAACCTCCTGTATCCTCATGACACTCAACAGCGGGGCAGGAATCGTGGTTTCCAAAGGAAGCGGGGATGTGGTTACTCTCTTCTTGCTCGCCACTAAAAAGATCACCCCGTTCCAGTACTCCTCAAAAGCCTCAATACTCATCGACCGGTTCCCGAAAGCGGGATCGGCAATGTAGACCTTGTCATCTCTGATTCCTTTTAACACTACAAAATGGGAATAGCTTCCCGATTGAAAAAGGATGATGGCGGGGATTTTCAATTTTCTCAGGTTCTCTACTTTCACTTTGTAGCCGTCAGCCAGATAACCTTTGTGTTCGGCATAATTCTTAAGATCAAGGAGGGAAAAGCCTTTTTGGGCGATCTCTTCTTTGTTGCCGTGCTCCAGCATGTACTTGATGATATCAATCTCGTCTACTTCGGACCTATAAAAGTAATTCAGGATCGTGGCCAGGGAAGCAGCCCCGCAGCTTAGATCGAACTTCTGGGGGACGACGTTCTTATACCGTGCTTCTCTCAGGCTTACGATCTTTTTCGTGACATACAGACCACTTGGAAGCCGAACGGTGATCGATCCCGCCAGGACATCGGAGGGGATCAAACCGATTCCGATACCGGCCAGCACGCATAAAGCGATCCATCGTACCATTGCTTTCATCTGATATGGATCTCCCTGAAGGAAAAGCCGAGGGTATTCTCCTGGATGTTCATGTCGCCAGCAGCTTGCGTAACCTGAAAAATTCCCTGGCTGTTAGAAAAGGAATCTCTAAGAATATCCTCCAGTACCTCAATATTTTCTTGCACGCTATCATTATTGGAAGCACGAACATTATCGAGATCAGCTTCTGTCAAGGAAACCAGACCGCCCATAACCACCACCGCGGTATTGCCCTGATGGTTAAAATTTCCAGCCGATTGATTGATTCCCACTATACCAAAGTTGTCATGGAAGGATTCATCGATCAGGTCCTGTTTTATCCCTCCCACGGAGACAATTTTATTTGCATTTAATTCAGGAGATCTTTCGATCCGGATCTCGGTTATCGCGGAAGGATCAGAAGAGAGAGAAAGGGCTCTCACATTCGACTGGTTATTGATACTGCCAGAACTCTGGTTGATACCTGCGATGATCCCTTGATTCTCATTCCCTGATTCAACGATGCTGCACATGCTTTCCGTATCGTCCTCAATCAACGTGTCTCCGGTGATGCTTCCGCTGCTTGTCCCTTGACCGCTTTCGTAGAATGAAAAAAAATCGGAGGAATCAACAG
>DAOVGD010000110.1 GCA_030672555.1 Desulfobacterales bacterium | reverse complement strand
TATTTAATTGAATACTCCTTCATCTTATACAATAGGGTGGGATGGCTGATTTCAAGAAGTTTGGCTGCCTTGGTCCGGTTCCCTTTCGTGTGCTTAAGAGCCTTTTCTATTAACGTCTTTTCAAGATAAACAGTACCCTCTTTGATAGAAAGGGTGTCAAAAGGAAACGAACCCCCACGCTCTATGTCTTCTTTGACCTCACTCGGCAAGTCTTCAATATTGATACTATCATGATCCATCATCACCATTGTGCGTTCTATCACGTTTTCAAGTTCCCTAACATTGCCTCTCCAGGCACGCTCCATAAGCGTTTGAATGGCGCTTGGATGAATTCCACGGACTGCTTTGTTGAGACGTAAGTTGAATTTCCTAATAAAATGTTCAACCAAAAGAGGAATGTCCTCCTTTCGTTCTCGGAGGGGCGGAAGGACTATCGGCAGAACATTGATTCTATAATATAGATCATCCCTGAAGGTATTGTTCTTTACCTCTTCTGAAAGGTCCTTTGCCGTTGCCGCAAGCACGCGAATATCCACCTTGATTGACTTGTTACTCCCAAGAGGACGAATCTCTTCTTCTTGCAAGGCACGCAGCAATTTCACCTGAAGCGACATGGACAGTTCGCCTATCTCATCCAAAAAAAGGGTTCCACCATTTGCCTCTTCAAAGAGTCCTTTTTTATCACGGATGGCATCAGTGAATGCTCCTTTAACATGACCGAAAAGTTCACTTTCCAAAATATGTTCGGGGAGTCCACCACAGTTAAGTGCAACCAGGGGAGTGTTCTTTCGGATCCCGTTATAATGGATCGCCTTTGCGATAAGCTCTTTTCCTGTTCCACTTTCCCCTGTAATCAAAACGGTCGTTTTATGGTCTGCAATCTTTTGGACTGTTTTAAATATATCGCGCATGGCTTTGCTCTTGGCAACAATATTCTCAAATCCAAAAGTCTCCCTGACCGCATCCCTCAGCAGGGTATTCTCATGTCTGAGTCGTATCCTTTCTTCTGTTTGCCTCAACTTTACAAGGATCTCATCCGGCTTGAACGGCTTGGAAATATAATCTGCAGCGCCCAATTTCATGGCCTCTACAGCAGTATCTACGGTTCCATAAGCGGACATCATGATGACTATTGCTTCAGCCCTTCGTCCCATGGCAGATTTAAGAAAGTCGATACCGTCTAACTCCGGCATCCTTATATCGCAAAGCACTGCATCAAAATCACCCTCCTCAAACAAAGCCATCCCCTTTCTCCCTTCCGGCGCAGTAGTAACAGTATAACCGGCTTTTTTTAAGATGATCGACAGGACATGGCACATATTGGGTTCATCGTCGATCACTAAAATGTTTTTAAAAGACTTGAATGTTCTATCCTCTCTTCTTCTCTCTATAATAGCCATTGTTCAATCCAATCCTCCTTCACGACCTAACAAACCGTGCCGCAATCGGCATCCTTCTCCCCGTACCAAAAGCCTTACTGGTCACTTTTAAGCCTGGAGCCCCCTGTCTTCTTTTATACTCGTTTTTGTCAACGGTTTCAACAAGCCATTGTACTAATTTCGGATCAAATCCCTGGCGGACGATCTCTCCATCAGAAAATCCTTCGTCCAGATAAAGGAAAAGGACCTTATCCAATATGTCATATGGAGGGAGTGTATCCTGGTCCAATTGTCCCGGTTTTAATTCTGCTGAGGGCGGTTTTTTAATAATTTCTTGTGGAATGATTTCGGATCTTTCGTTGATATAATTGGCTAATTTGCAGACCATTGTTTTGGGGACATCGGAAAGAACTGCCAACCCACCACTCATGTCTCCGTACAGGGTACAGTAGCCCACTGCCAGTTCGCTTTTATTACCGGTTGAAAGAACAAGATGTCCAAACTTGTTGGAAAAAGCCATCAATATATTCCCACGAATTCGTGCCTGGATATTTTCTTCGGTGACATCGACCTCTTTTTCCGCGAAATGCCCTTGCAGTGTATCGCAGTAGGAAGAGAATACATCAGAAATAGGTATAACCTTGAACGATATTCCAAGGTTCTTGGCGAGCTTTCCGGAATCTTCTATGCTCCCTTTCGAAGAATACAAAGAGGGCATGGAAATACCTAATACATTCTCGTTCCCTACGGCTTCAGTAGCCAAACAGCAGGTGACTGCGGAATCGATCCCTCCGGAAAGGCCGAGAACCACCTTTGCAAATCCGCACTTACTCATGTAATCCTTGATCCCCAAAACCAGCGCCTTGAAAACAGATTCGATCTTTTCTTCAGGCACATATGGATCTGTGCCATGCAATGTAGCGATATCTATGGTTTCAATGTACTCCTCAAATGAAGGAAAAATCAGCGCGGGCTTCCCGTTCCTGTCTATATACATACTTTTTCCGTCAAAGATCAGCTCGTCATTTCCGCCGACCTGATTAACAAAAAGAAGCGGGATACTATATTTGCGAACATGATTTTGGAAGAGCTTGTACCTAATTTCATCCTTTCCTGCATGAAAAGGGGATGCTGAAAGATTAATAAATAATGATGCCCCTTGTTCAGCTAAGGCCCTCATCGGATCTATGGGATAATATCTCCCACGCCATACGGACTGATCGTTCCATGCGTCCTCACAAATCGAAATACCAAGTATCTCTTCTTTGAATTGTACTACTTGTACATTAGGGGCTGAATCAAAAAATCGGGCTTCGTCAAAAACATCATACGTGGGCAATAATGACTTGTGCCGGCTTGCCAGGATCTCCCCGCAACAGACCAGAAGAGCCGAATTGTAGAGACCTGTCCCCACCTTTTTGCCCGTGCGTTGTACAGTACCGAATAATATACCTGTCCGGGGATATTTTGTTGATTCCTCAACGATCTCTTGTACCCCTCTTTCCGCCTTTTTAACAAATTGGTCATTCTGCAAAAAATCATAGGGGGGGTATCCCACCAGAAACAGCTCGGGAAAAACGACAAGGTCCGGAGAATCCTCGCATGAGAAAGACAATGTTTTCTTTAGCTTTGCAAGGTTGCCGTCAATGTCGCCTATCGTGGGATTCAATTGTGCAATAGTAATTTTCATCTTCGCTTCACGAATTAACCGACTACGCTAAGGTCTCCTTGCGTAATCATCTCAGCCTGTAGATACCCTTTACAAAAACAATTTTAAATAGTATTATGTGGTACACAAATACAAATAGACCGGCACGTCTTTTTTTCAACCGACTTTTGTTAAAATCCGACACCTTCTCTATAATATAATAAATTTAGTCCGGGGTTAAAGTTTATTTTAAAATTTGTATTAAAAGTCTAATCAAATGTGTATGATCCCAGTTTATAGAAGAATTAAAGACGAGCTGTATTTAAGGAGATACCAATGGAATACATAAAAATTCGCTTTGGGAAAAATTTGGGACAGATGCACAGCCGTATTCAAAAAACTATAGATGACATGTTTCAACGTGTCAACCCCCTCCTTGCGGTTCTCCCCGGAGAGGTCTGGCGTCCTCAGATGGATATCTTTGAAACAGAAGATGCAATTGTGATTGTCTGCGAGGCATCAGGGGTAAAAAAGGAAGACCTTGTGGTCGAAATAGACTCCGGCGCCGTTAAAATATCCGGCAAAAGGGAGGAGCCCCGTAGACCCGAAGTCCTAAAATATCATTTAGCTGAACTCCCTTACGGCGGCTTTGAACGGATTCTAATGCTTCCGGTTCCAATCGACGTAAATAAAGTAACAGCATCCTACAACGATGGACTTTTAAATATTAAAATGACCAAACGTACCTCTAAGGTACACAAAATTCAAATCGAGGAGGTTTGAGAGTACTTTCGCAAAAATCCGTACCTGAGATCTCATAAAAAGTGTCTGATGAGTCTATTTGTGTCATCTTTTTGGAGCGAACCGTGCTACCTTAATATTGGGAGAAACGAATCATGAATGAAAATGAAAAACAACCTGAAAGTAGTCCTCTGGGTGGTACTGATTCAACCAAGCTCCCTGAAATCCTACCAATACTGCCCGTTCTTGACATGACCCTCTTCCCGCGAATGGTGCTACCCCTGTTGGTCTGGCAGGAGGAATCTAAACATCTGGTCGATGACGCAATGGGTAAAGACCGTATCGTTGGCCTGGTAGTCTCAAAAAAGAAAGAAACGGCCGGTCCTCATGAAGCTGAAGATCTGTACAGTATCGGGACAGCCGCTATGATCCTTAGAATGGCCCAGTCAGATGAGAAAGGAATTCAGATACTGGTCCAGGGCCTGAGCCGGTTTAAGATCATAGAATATGTTGAAAAGAAGCCGTATCTCCGCGCTAAGATTGAGCCTATAACCGACACGGTGGTCAAGGACCTTGAGGTTGATGCGCTTATGAACAACCTGGTGGGGTTGTTCAAGAATGTATTGGAGCTTTCCCCCTATCTCCCCAAGGAGTTGGGAGCGCTTGTCAAGTCAATCGAGGAACCGGGTATATTAGCAGACCTGATCGCCTCCAGTCTTAATCTGTCCAAGGAAGAAAAGCAATCAATTCTGGAGAATATCGACGTCAAAAAACGGCTACAAAAAGTAAACAATCTCATCAATCGAGAGCTTCAAATATTGAAGCTGGGTCAAAAGATCCAATCCCAGGTAAAGCAGGACATTGATAAGAGTCAACGGGAATATTATCTTCGTCAACAACTCAAAACAATCAAGGAAGAATTGGGTGAAAAGGACGAAAGGTCGGTAGAAGTAGAAGAATACCGTACAAAAATCGAAGAAAAGAAACTTCCGGAAGAAGCAAAAAAAGAGGCGGAACGTGAATTGAATCGATTAGCTCGGATGCATCCTTCTTCATCTGAATATACTGTGGCTGCCACATACCTGGACTGGCTTACCGCGCTTCCATGGAATGAAAGCACAACGGACAACCTTGATGTTAAAAAGGCACAGAAAGTGTTGGATGAGGACCACTACGGATTGGAAAAAGTTAAGAAGCGGGTTTTAGAATACCTTGCCGTGCGCAAGCTGAAATCCGACACAAAAGGGCCCATACTCTGTTTCGCGGGGCCACCCGGAACAGGCAAAACCTCTTTAGGCCGCTCCATTGCGCGGGCGTTGGGCCGAAAGTTCCACAGGATATCGTTAGGAGGTGTAAGAGATGAGGCGGAAATAAGAGGGCACCGCCGCACATACGTTGGGGCCCTTCCAGGACGTATTATCCAGGGGATTCGACGGGCCGGCTCGAACAATCCCCTCTTTATGCTTGATGAGATCGACAAGGTCGGGGCTGACTTCCGCGGAGACCCGTCGTCGGCCCTCTTAGAAGTCCTTGATCCTGAGCAGAACTTTTCTTTTTCTGACCATTATCTTGACGTTCCCTTTGATCTGTCCAAGGTAATGTTTATCACCACTGCCAATATACTCGACACTATCCCACCTGCATTAAGGGATCGTATGGAGGTCCTGGATCTCCCGGGATATACTGACGAAGAAAAGGTAAAGATTGCAAAGCGATTTCTAATACCGCGACAAATAGAAGCCCACGGGCTCACCAAGGAATATATTAAGTTCAGCACCCCGGCGATTAAAGCTCTTATATCAGGATACACCCGGGAAGCGGGGCTGAGAAATCTGGAACGGGAGATTGCAAGCATATGCAGGGGCGTTGCACGCCAGGTGGCGGAAGGTAAAAAGGAACTAACCCATATCAAGGCAAATGATCCCCAAAAATTCTTGGGACCTGTTCGCTTTTACTCTGAGACCGGGATGAGAACTTCTACACCAGGCGTGGTTACAGGCCTGGCATGGACCCCAGCGGGCGGTGAACTTCTTTTCATAGAGGCGACCAGGATGAACGGTAAACAGGGACTGACGCTGACCGGACAACTCGGAGACGTAATGAAGGAGTCGGCGACAGCAGCGCTCAGCTACATACGAAGCAATGCAAAGACCCTGGGAGTACCGGAGGATTTTTTTACCAAACATGATATTCATATCCATGTTCCGGCAGGGGCGATTCCCAAGGATGGTCCCTCTGCTGGTGTGGCTATGCTCACCGCACTCGTATCTATGCTGAAGCAGAAGCCGGTTATCAAAGATCTCGCCATGACAGGAGAGATTACCTTAAGGGGTCAAGTCCTCCCGGTTGGCGGGGTTAAAGAGAAGATCCTGGCAGCCCATCGAAGAGGAATAAAGACTGTCATCATACCAAAATGGAACAAAAAGGATCTGGAGGATATCCCCAAAAAGGTCCGCAAGAGTATCCAGTTTCACTTCGTAGACAAGATGGGCGAGGTGCTCAAGACAGCGTTCGGGGAGTGATGACGACTTGACTACTCGACCATTTGACCAATTTCCTTTGTCTCCCCAGGCTTAAACACTTCGACCCGATAGCGGTCACCCACCAGATCCAGGAATTTTGTTTCATCATCCAAGACCGGAAATGTGCCAAAATGCATGGGGATGACAACCCTGGGCTGGACTAACTCTACGGCCCTGTCCGCCTGCTTTGCATCCATCGTGTATACAGAGCCGATAGGACAGAAAAAGATGGTAGGATGGTACAGTTCAGCTATCAGGGCCATGTCTCCGAACAGGCCGGTATCTCCGGTGTGATACAACACTTCATTTCCAAAGGATACCACAAAGCCACAGGGATTTGCGATCCCGCTATGAAATGCCTGTACAAAGGTTATGGGTATACTATTCACAGTAACTGTACCGCCTATATTCCCTCCCACAGCTTGGCTCACCCCCGCCTCTTGCACACTTAGATGCACCTCGTGCATACCCACTATTGTTGCATTGTCCCGCTTTGCGATCCGGATAGCCTCATTTAGTCCATGATCCTCATGACTGTGGGTCACGAGAATAACGTCTATTTTCGGGACACCCTCTATCCCGTAAGGGGCCTTGGGGTTTCCTTCAAGAAAAGGATCGATCAAGACGCGGGTCTCTTCCGCCTCCAACATAAATCCCGAATGTCCGAGCCAGGTAATCTTCATTTTGTCCTCCTTAGGAGGCTGTCCGAGAATTATGTCCGTAACGAAAAAGAGTGAGAACGAGACAAAATTTTCGCAAATTTGAGGAGAATAGCAGGCCTATTTGACGAAAACTTGCGGGAATTTGGGCCGTTTCTCACGCTTTTGCAGTAGGA
>DAOVGD010000204.1 GCA_030672555.1 Desulfobacterales bacterium | reverse complement strand
GTTCTCATAAGCCGTATGTAGAGTAACGACAACACAAAGACCGTTATAAAGACCAGCACGGAAATTGTTGAACCATAACCCATAAATCCTTCCGCAAATATCTTTTTGTATCCATAAAATTGGAGCACATTCGTCGAATTGGCGGGTCCTCCCTGTGTCATGACAAAGACGAGGTCGAAGACCCTGAAAGCATCCATGGTCCTGAAAAGAAGTGCGATGAGTATAGCGGGTTTAATGAGAGGGAGTGTTATCCCTCTAAATCGTTGCCATGCATTGGCGCCGTCTATTTTCGCGGTTTCATAAAGCTCATCCGGAATGGTCTGCAGACCTGCCAGGATAAGGAGCGCGGCAAAAGATGATGTCTTCCATACATCTGCCGTCACTATAGCGGCAAAAGCAAAAAAAGGATCCGCAAGCCACGCCCTGTACTTTGAAACATCCACACCGAACAAAACATAGTTCAAAAGCCCGTAGTTGTCGTTACAGATAAACCTCCACATTTGGGATGACACAACCGTAGGGATTGCCCATGGCACAAGGATTGCCGCTCTTACTAAGCCTCTACCCCTGAAATGTCTGTTTATAACAAGGGCAATAATAAGTCCAAAGAGTATTTCAAAGAAAGTAGAAACAGAGACAAATGCAAATGTAGTTATTAGCGAGCGTAATGCAATCCTGTCGTGCAACAGTTCTTTGTAGTTTTCAAGTCCGATAAATGGTTGCCCAATGGATGGGAGTCCGAGTATTATCCTGTGCAGGCTTAGAAAAAAGGAATAGAGAATAGGATAAAAGGCAAATATACAAACAAAGACAAAGCATGGCATTAGTAACGATACAGCAAATATCCTTTCATTTATAATGGATGAAAATCCTATTTTCATATGTTGAGTTGCTTGGGTTTAGGAGTTTATTGGCGTAAAAACTAATCACGAAAACACGAAGGTACGAAAACACGAAAAACTTTAATGCTAAAGTTGCTTGGGTTTGTTCGGTTGCGAGTTGCTATGTAACAGCCATCAGCTTTGAACTTTCAGCTTACCGTCTTCTATCTTCTATCCTCTGACCTCTGACTTCTGATCCCTGACCTCTGATCTCTGACTTCTGATCTCTGACTTCTGATCCCTGACTTCTGATCCCTGACTTCTGATCCCTGACCTCTGATTTCTGACTTCTGATCACTGCCCCCCACCCTCTAACGAAAGTATTCTATCTATTTCCTGCGAAGCAGCACGAGCTTCTTTTTCTATATCCGATGTCGGGTCTGAAATCACTTTGTGGAAGTAATACTGTAACGCATTGGATACGGCAGGATAAAGAGGGGTTCTTGGACGAGGCCAGGCGGTTAAAAAGACATCCCTCATGTCGGAAAACCAGGGATAAGCCTGAATAATTTTCTCATCCTCATAGAGCGCTTTTCTGGTCGGAGTAAGTCCCGCCTTCAATGCAAGGTGTCTTTGAATTTTTTCACTTGTCAAAAACCGGACAAAGGTCCAAGCAGCCTCCTTGTTTTTAGAATATCTGCTGATCCCGAGTTGCCATCCTCCCAGCGTGGCGAAACTTGCGCCTCCGGGGAAATGGGGCAGCTTAGTAATGCCCACCTTGCCAGCTATCTTGGAGCGTTGAGGATTGTTTGAAATCTCCCACGCATAAGGCCAGTTCCTGTGGAAGACTGCTTTGCCCTGTATAAAAAGAGCGATAGATTCAGGCTCCTGATATGTCAGGACTCCTTTAGGAGCAATTCCGCCTATAATATTATCTCTTACAAATCTGACCGCGTCAATTGCAGGTATTTCCGCAATCTCAGATTTTCCTGTTTGTGGATTTAGGATTCTTCCACGGTTGCTCAAGATGTATTCCATTATATCACAGACAAGGCCTTCATATTGCTTAAACTGTCCTGAAAATCCGTAAATTTTCCTGTTTTTTCTCTCTTCGGACACAATTTTTTTTGCCTGTTCAACCATTTCTTGCCATGTTTCAGGTGGATTGAAACCATACCGTTTAAGCAGATCTTTACGATAGTAAAGCATTCCGCTACCAATAAAAAGGGGAACACCATAGATTTTGCCCTTGTAAGAATTAGCCAGGATTGGGCTACTCAAAAATTTTTCCTGATCCGAGGAAGGGAAGAGTTTATCAAGGGGGAATGCCCAGCCGGCTGATGCGAATTCAGGGGGCCATATGACATCCATGAAAAAGACATCCATATCAGGACTGCGATTTTTTAGCTTCTGTGTTAGGAGATCATGAAAGGCTGTAGACGAATGGGGGCCTACCTCCCTTATAACGTGAATGTCAGGGTGCTCAGCCTCAAAAAGCGCATGAATTTCTTCCCAAACCTCTGGATGATTCGGTTTCCATGTAATAAACCGAATTGTTGTTTTTCCATCATCATCTTTCTTCGTACATCCTATTATGAGAAACATGCCCAGCATGGCAAGGAGTACAGCAAAGGCCATCGAAAACTTTAGCGAATCGTTCCATCCAACCTTCCGTTTACGCATAAACTTTTCCTCTTCACTTTCTTTATATGATACTAAAATATACCATAACTTGCAACGGGTCGCGTCACAACATATTTTTGAATTCCTTTCTAAAAAAGTTGGAATACCCTTTTGCAAGAATCGACCTCCTCACATGTTACTCTTAAAAAGTACTCTTAAAAAGTGTTGACTTAGTTTGTAACTCGTCATATTATATATATATTTATAACAACATACCAGCTTCTTTTTAAAAGTGGGAAACCAGACCTCACTGTTTTCGGGGGTAGCAATGCCGCATTCCAAGATTCTCATAGTTGACGATGAACCTCGTATGCGCAAGAGCCTTAAGGCCTTGTTAAGTGGAGAGTCGTATGAAATACATACGAGTAAGAATGGTGAAGAAGCTATGAAGTCTCTGGCCGAGAATGTGTTTGACCTTATTCTTCTGGACATAGTTATTCCAGACATGGATGGCCAGCAGATAATGGACTACATAAATAGTCGGTGTCCGGACACTCCGGTTATCCTTATGACCGGCCATGCCTCGGTAGAATCAGCCGTAACGGCGCTGAGGAGTGGGGCCTACGATTACCTTAAAAAGCCGTTTGAGCATGAGGAATTGTTAAAGACGGTACGCAATGCCCTTAATCAAAAAAGATTGAATGGCGAGCGGAAGAGGGCGGAGGAGGATTGGGCAAACACATTCGATGCCGTGACCGACATGGTTATGGTCCTGGACGATGAACACCGAATTATTCGCGTGAACAAGGCCACAGCCAAGGCGTTGAAGACCACCAAAGAGAGTTTGGAGGGCAAGAAATGTTATGAGGTAATACACGACGGGCTAAGCCACCCGATCAAGGAATGCCCGATGGTTCTCACCATGAAGACATTAAAACCCCACACCACAGAGATGACCGTGCCCGAAATAGGTGGTACCTTTATATGCTCTACGTCTCCAATACTTGATCATGAGGGGAAACTGACAGGTTATACCCATACACTAAAGGATATTACGCAATCGAAGCGTCTTGAAGCTCAACTCCAACAAGCTCAGAAGATGGAGTCTATCGGCACCCTGGCCGGTGGCATTGCCCACGACTTTAATAACCTGCTTATGGGTATTCTGGGGCATGCCTCCTTGATGGTTTTAGACATCGATTCGTCTCATCCGCATTATGAAAAACTGAAAATCATTGAAAAACAGGTTCAAAGCGGGGTTAAGTTGACCCGGCAGCTTCTCGGATACGCCAGGCAGGGAAGATATGAGGTCAAACCGATTAACCTGAACCAATTAGTGCAAGAGACGTCAGAGACCTTTAGTAGAACCAGAAAAGAGATTACAATCCAGCTAAAGCTTTCTGAGGGAGTATATACGATAGAGGCAGACCAGGGGCAAATTGAGCAGGTCCTTTTGAATCTGTATGTAAATGCTGCAGATGCCATGCCTGTCGGTGGAGATCTTATATTAAAAACCGTGAATACGACACACGAGGATATCAAGGGTAAGGTGTATGATCCAAGGTCGGGTAACTACGTCTTATTAACGGTGACCGACACAGGCGTAGGCATGGATAAAAAGACCCGGAAACGCATTTTTGAGCCATTCTTTACGACCAAAGAGATGGGCAGAGGCACAGGTCTTGGATTGGCTTCTGTTTACGGCATAATAAAGGGCCATGGTGGATATATTGCTGTTGAATCTAAGAAAGGGCGCGGAACCTCCTTCAGCATTTATCTGCCTGCAACAGAGAAAAAGGTGCGGAAAACTGTCAAAACCTCTGATCCATTTATTAAGGAAACCGGCGCCGTACTCCTGGTAGATGATGAAGAGGTTGTCCTTAAAGTAGGCCAGGAATTGCTGGAAGCCATAGGCTACAGGGTACTCACAGCCAAAGACGGAAAAGATGCTATTAGAGTTTATAAGGAAAATAGAGACAAGATAGATATCGTCCTTTTGGATATGGTTATGCCCAATATGGGTGGTGGTGAAACGTATGATCGGTTGAAAGAGATCAATCCCAATATAAAAGTTGTCCTTTTGAGTGGCTATACCATTGAGGGTGAAGCCACTAATATATTGAAGCGAGGCTGTAACGGTTTTATTCAAAAACCGTTCAATATGTCAAAGCTGTCCAAAAAAATAGAGAAGATTTTGGGGGGGAAATAAACCCATTAAAATCATCGATATTAAGGAGACTCATACACGAGACTTCCGGTTAATCCGGTGTCGTATCCTCCCAGTTTTTCCACTCGCCTTTGAAATGCGTCGGACCGGATCACTTCCAGCATAAGCTGTATCTTTTCGTCGTCAAAGAACCTTTTGGGAATTACCAGGTCATACTGTTCGGTTACGATCGGGATAAAGCCCAGATCAAGCGCCCTGGCTGCAGCATATATTCCCAGGCCGCAGTCCGATCTTCCGCTTAACACATAGGCCGCAATCGACATGTGTGTAAACTCCTCTGTATTATATCCTTTAATTCTTTCCGGATCGATTTCGAGTCGATCTAATCTGTAATCAAGAAGAACACGGGTCCCTGAGCCGGCCTGACGGTTGATAAAGGTAATATCCCCGCGGGTCAGATCCTCAATCCCTTTGATTTTTTTCGGATTATCGCGAGGGACAATAAGGCCCTGCTGCCGAACAACCAGATTGATCACCTTTACAGAAAGATCCGGAAGGTATCGCTTGATATATGAAATGTTGTACGAGCCGGTCTTTGCATCAAGAAGATGCGAGCCGGCCACGTGGCATATCCCTTTCTTGAGCGCCATAAGCCCACCGAGACTTCCGACGTGACTCGAAGAGAGACGAAACTGATCGTTTTTTGCCTTGATTTCATCAGCCAACACATCGAGTGTGTTGTCATGGCTTCCTACAACGACAATGGTGTTTGAGATCTCCTCAGGTGTTTTGAGGAGTTCGGCAGTCACGGTCTCTTCTTCCTTGATTCCTTCTACATGGCTCGGGATTCGTATAATACCATCTGCCTCTGTAATGGTGGTAATGGATCCGGCCCCCCGTGGAAGAGGAGTAGCCACAATTGTATCACCAACTTTACCGAGTTTTACGCGGACAAATTCTTCGAGTCCCAACTTGGAAGGAATCTTTTTAGGAAGCCTCACTGGTATAGTGTCCCGCACGGGTTCTCTGATGCCGAGCATACGGCAGATAAGGGGCTGCACAAACTGTTCGAATGCCATGATAGCAGAAACTGAATATCCTGGGATACCTATGACCGGCTTTCGTTCGATGATACCCAGAATAGTCGGTTTTCCCGGCATCATGGTGACACCGTGCACTAAAACCTCTCCGAGTTCACCAATCACCTTTGCGGAATAATCTTCAGAGCCTGCTGAAGAGCCGGCAATAATGAGGATAATATGATTCTTTTTTGCTACAGCGTCCTTAACCGCATCGTGAATTGCCTCATAATGATCCGGCACAATAGGGAGTTGGATCTGCTCCGCTCCGCATGCGGTAACCAAACCGCCCAGTATAGCGGAATTGCTTTCAATCACCTGCCCGGGAGCGAGGCGGTTTGGACCAAGGTCCTGATAACATATCAATTCAGAACCTGTCGGGATAATGACCACTCGCGGCTTTTCTTTTACCTCAACCTCGAAGACGCCACCTCCCAGAAGTGCTCCTACACAGTAAGGGGTTATTTGATGGTTTTGTGCAAAAAGGAGTTCGGTCGCCACAATATCTTCTCCTACTTTGCGGACGTGCTGCCAGGGGAACGCAGCAGATTCGATCTCGACGGTCTCTTCATCTATGTCGGTAACATATTCAATCATAATAACCGCATCAGTGTCGGGCGGGAGGACGTGCCCGGTATTTACATAAAATGCGTCTTGTCCAATCTTGAGCCGTTTGGGGCGATCTACCGTGGTGCCGAACGTAGTCTCCGCGCGGACTGCGATCCCGTCCATTGCAGCAACGTGAAAGGGAGGGGAGGAGAAGCGAGCTGTAACAGGAGTAACAGTGACTCGTCCCACAGCCTCAACCGAAGGGATGATTTCGTGTCTGAGAAGTCCCTTGGTAGAAGCTCGATCAAGGAATGTGCGCCGGGCCTCTTCAAGGGGTTTCATTTGAAGGTAGATATTACGTTTCATGATTTTTCTTTATATATTATTCACCGCAAAGACGCAAAGAACGCAAAGGAAAACTTAGGTCTTTAAAACTTTGCCCTCTTTGCGGTGAAATAAACGCCTAAAACAATTCTACTGTAACCACGCTCCCTTTGTCTAATCCCTCTGAATTGATATCGATCTCTATTAGTCCGTCTGCTTTTACCATGGTGCGAATCAGCCCGGATTTACCGAGAAGGGGTTGTGCAACTGAGCGTCCCTCATCATGGACTAGATTTACGCGCACAAAATCTGTTCTCCCTTGAACTGAGGCAATGTTTCGGCTCAAAATAGCGGTTACCTCTCTTTTTTTTCCTATATATTTTTCGCTGAGTCCTCCTATTCGTTCGATTAGGGGCTGAACAGTCTTCATAAAGACTATCATGGCTGACGTTATGTGGCCGGGTAAACCAAAAAATGCCTTTCTCCCTATACGGGCGATAATTGTAGGTTTTCCGGGGCTTATTGAGATGCCGTGGACCAGAATCTCGGAACGGGACAGGGCATTTATCGCCTCCATAGTGAAATCGCGGGCACCGACAGAACTTCCGCCTGAGACGAGAACGATGTCAGCGTTATTCAGTGCTTGTTTACACATACGAAAGAGTTCCTCGAAGTTGTCACGGCCTATCCCAAGGTAGGTAGGTACACCGCCCACCCTTTTTACCTGACCGCTGAGAGTATATGCGTTAACATCACGAAGCTGTCCAAGAGAAGGGACGTTGCGGATATCCACAATTTCGTCCCCCGTTGAGATGATCGCCACGATAGGCTTTTTGAATACCGGCACATCAGATTTTCCTATAGCAGCAAGCACACCCATTTCCTGAGGACGTATAGGCTGACCCCTGGAAAGTATACATTCCCCCTTGCGAAGGTCTTCTCCGATCTCGATCACATGTTGCAAAGGGAAGGCGCTTTTGTAGACCTCTATAGTATGGTCGTCCAAAAGTTCTGCATGTTCCAGCATAACCACGCTGTCAGCTCCATCCGGAAGCATACCGCCTGTGGGGATCTTTACGGCCTCTCCGGCTTTCACCGAGATACGGGCTGGTTCTCCCATTTCTATTTTTCCGGTCACGTTGAACATGGCAGGGGAGCTCTCGGAAGCGCCGAAGGTGGATCTGGCCTGCACTGCATAACCATCTACTGTAGATCGGTTAAAGTCGGGAATATCAATGTCGGAGACAATCTCTTCTGCAAGTATCCGCCCCAGAGATTCTTCTACAGGTATTGTTTCTGATCCTATTTGAGGAAAAGCACGGAGATGTTTTAGGACAGATTCGAGAGAAGATACCTTGAAGAATTCCTTTGTGCTCATGATAGGCCTTTAATTCTCCCCGCGTGATTATAGACCACCATGTGCTGTCCCCGTACATACCCGATCAGGGTCATGTTTGTCTTGCGGGCCAGGTCGATTGAAAAACGGGTGGCCGCAGATCTGGAGGCGAGAATCGGAACACCGAGCCGGATCGCCTTTATAAGAATTTCCGATGCAATACGTCCGGTAGTTACAATAAGTTTCTCCTCTGTAACGATATCCTCCAAAAAGCACTTACCCTGAATCATATCAATCGCATTGTGCCGTCCTAAATCTTCATAAAAGATCAATAGCCGATCAGGTATGGCTAAAGCAGCATTGTGACACCCTCCTGTCGCCATATAGAGTTTTGACCTTTTATTCAGTTCGTCCATTAAAGAAAAAAGTTCTTCCGGAGACAACTTCATGTCTGAAGTAATGCTTGTGCGGTTGATATCTTCCATGTTGCGATCAAAATTAGTCCCTTTTCCGCATCCTGAGGTGATGGAACGTCTCATCTGCTGGGATGGAAAAGGATCATGCGTGGTGAAAACATGGGCCGTAACCCGGTCCGGCTTTTCTTCGATCCGCGCCTTTTTTAGCTCCTTTCGGTCGGTTAATAGTCCGTCTGACTTGAGAAAGCCAACAGCAAGAGCCATCGGGTCCTTTCCCGTGCACAGCAATGTAACTATTTCCTGGTCATTTAGATAAATGGTAAGAGGGACTTCCTGAATAGCAGCAATTGAGGTTTCGTTGAAATGACCGTCCGAAAATTCAAAAACGTTATATGGGAAGGAGTCTTGCATTATTCTTTTCCTCGAACAAATGTGCCGCTTTTCCCTCCGGATTTTTTCATCAGTCTAATGTCGGATATGGTCATCTCCCGATCATATGATTTGCACATGTCATAGATGGTGAGAGCAGCAACTGATACCGCTGTTAATGCCTCCATTTCCACTCCGGTCTGTCCTGTTACCTTGACGGTTGCCAGGATTCCTATGGAGGAGGATGGTTCGTCGAGAGAAAAATCTACAGAGACATGAGTGATCAAAAGGGGATGACACATTGGAATAAGTTCGGAGGTTTTCTTGGCGGCCATAATCCCGGTGATGCGGGCTGCCTCCAGGACGTTGCCTTTTTTTGCCCTATTCCCTTTGATCAACTCAAGGGTTTCAGGCCTCATTGTAACAGTGCCTTCAGCTAT
>DAOVGD010000140.1 GCA_030672555.1 Desulfobacterales bacterium | reverse complement strand
GACAAGTTCTTAAATGATGAAGTTATATTTATATATATAAAACAATATATTATTAATGCAATAAAAAAAACACAATATATACAAACTTGAGAGTCCAAAGTTCTCTAAAAAAGTCTTTAAAGTCCCCCTTTGAAGGGGGCTTTAGGCCTGCCCGCCATCGCTCTCGCCCAAAGGAGGCGGTCAGCACCGCTCAAGGCGTTCGCTCAGGCGAGGCGGGCGGGGGGATGTAACTCATGGAAATACAACCAAAAACACCCCCCTGCCCCCCTCAAGGGGGGAATAAGTTGTGGTTTAATTATTTCAGTGTGTTACGAGAACTTATGACTGTCGAGTTTTGAACAGAGGCGGAAAATATGAGCATAGACAAAGAAAAACACATTCTAATGGGCATCGATGGGTCACCAGGAAGCCGAGACGCACTCAATTATATCGGATTTGTCTTTTCTGACAATCCGGATGCATACGTAGACCTTCTTCACATTCTTCCTCCCGTTCCCCCTATTTTTACAGAACCCGGGAAGGATCTCCGTGAACTACAACATATTCAAAAGTCCGCCACTAAATTCGAAAAGGAGTGTCGCGAACGGGCAGCATCAATTATGGAAGAGGCCAAGAATATCCTCACGCAACATAATATAGAAGAAGAGAACCTCAGTTTTTTAGTGCGACCTCGAATAACTGAGCTGCCAAGGGAATTCCTTTCAATGGAAAAAGGAGGAATATATGATGCTATCGTATTAGGACGTCGTGGCATGAGCCGGATCGAAGAACTCTTTTTAGGAAGTCTTACCAACAACATACTTCTGCGTGCAAAAAAAGTTACTATCTGTGTGGTAGACGGAAAATTTGAATCAAAAAAATTACTCCTTCCGATTGACGGCTCCCCTAATTCCAAACGTGCCCTGAATAATGCTGCGTGGCTTTTAAAAGGATCCGAATTTACAGAAGTGACTATTTTGTATGTCCTCACGCCTCTCTTCCCAAAAGAAATAAAAGAGAGGAGTTCTGAGGCCGAAAAGATAGAAGCGCCCTTACGTGACCGTTTGGTAAGAGATGCCGAAGAATTATTGGCCAACGCCAAGAAAAGATTGATAAAGGAAAGGATCCCCGCAGACTCCATAAAAACGCACCTTGAAACTAAATCTATAGGAGTAGCCACTTCAATTTTAAAAATTGCGAGAAATCAAAATTATAACTCTATTATGATAGGACGGCGAGGTATATCACGGACCAAGCAGTTTTTCTTTGGCAGCGTCTCTAATAAGATTATTCAGCAGGCACAGAACATGGCTGTATGGGTAGTATCGTAAAAGATCTTTGCAGATAAAACAAATGCCGGATATAAAATATATTCTTAAACGTAGAAAAAGGACTAATGCATCTGTCGTCTTTGTACATGGTTTTACTGACTCCATCCAAAATAAGACCCACAAAGATAAATGGAAAAAAGGCCTGAATCGGGTCTTTAAGACGGCTGATCTATTATACTTTAATTGGGATGCAGACTCAAAGATAGATATACTCTTCAGAATTCTTCAAAAGGGATTAGCAACTCTCCCCCTTTTCCCAGGGAATCTGTTTACACAGTCGGCCAAGATATTTTTTGGTTCATTTCTTGAAGTAAAGCATGCCTATGAAACTGCTATCAAAGAAGCAGAAGCAGCAGGGCAAAGCCTCAGGAAAGATATAGAGAATTCAATCACAAAGGATTATAAATATATTACTGTAGTAGGCCACAGCCTGGGCGCAAAAGTAGTTCAAAGCGCTCTGGCAGGAATGAAGCCAAATATGATCAATTCGGTCTATCTGTGTGGAGCAGCCACCTCAGAAAAAGATTGGAACAAGAGTATTAAAGCGGTAGAAGAGAGAATATTCAATCTTTATTCAAAGCAAGACCGTGTCCTCACACTTGCCCACTTTTTGTCCATACCCAAAAACCCTGTGGGTTGGAAAGGTTTCAGCAGGTTAAACGGAAAAATTATCGATGTAGAAGTAGAATGCAGACATGCAAACTACCACCAAAAACTTCGTGCAAGGTCATTAAAAATTACACGCCGTTAAGTTTGAACTTAGTAAAAAGACTTATTGCGAAACCATCAATATTGAAATAAACACGAATTCACTTCAAAAATAACAAAAAAAATGGGACATAAAAACAAAAAAATCATCTCAATAATATCACTTATAAATCAATAGGTTATACATATTTTTTTAGGGCAAAGCCTTATTTCTCAACGATTTTCAATTAAAATTCATGCTATCCCCTTGACTTTCCAAAATCTTATAATATATTTAGTAGCTAAATTGAAATGATAATCGTGCACATTTTTTGGTAGGTTTGGCTTGGGCATTTTTTGCTACTGAAATGACCAAACCAAGCAAATTGAAATTTGTTTTGTGAGATTATCAAAAATAACTTATTAATTACAACTTGAAAAAGGAGGGAGGCAACATGACCAAAACAGAACTCGTTGACCAGATGGCAAAAGATGCAGAGATTTCTAAGGCCGCCGCAATGAAGGCGCTCAATTCATTCACTACCAATGTTACTAAGGCATTGAAGAAAAAAAGCGGCAAGGTTACATTGGTCGGGTTTGGTACATTCTCAAAGATTCGGCGTAAAGCCAGAACCGGCAGGAATCCCCAGACAGGCGAAACCATGAAAATCAAAGCTTGCAATGCTGTAAGATTCAAAGCAGGCAAAGCGTTAAAAGATTCTGTCAAGTAAAACAATTTCCTGAAATTAAAAAAAGGGGGTTCTTCGTGAACCCCCTTTTTTAATGGTAGATTGAGACCTTTGCCGGATGGACACGAACCAACGGGACTAATGATCACATACATTGGCGCCCGCTGCCATTGTTCCGGACAGATATTGCTGTACCAACTCTTCCGGGGACAAAGGTGGCGCTCCTATAACAACCTTTATTCCTACTTCGTCAAAAAGGCTGATCGCCTTTTGCCCCATTCCACCTGCAATAATCACGTTCGCGCCAAGCTCGTGGAGCCATCGCGGCAAGGCGCCAGGTTCATGTAGCGGCGGCGTCAACACCTCTTTCTTCTTTATGTCTCCACTTTCCACATCCATCAAAGCGAACTGCTCACAATGTCCAAAATGCGCGGTAAGTTTACCTTGCGCTAATGGGATAGCAATTTTCACTATAATACTCCCTCCTTTTTCATCAAGCCCAATGCCCCTCCACATTTGCTCCGCCGGCAGGCTTAAGCTCGCCATTCTTGTATCTTTGAATTCCGTCAATCACACGTCCACTGGCGCCAACCACGACCTTTACGCCGGCAGCCAAAAGAACCTGAAACGCCTTTGGGCCGCAATTGCCGGTAATCACTACTTCGGCTTTATTATCCACAATTGTCTTGCCCGCCTGAATCCCTGCGCCCTGCGGCAGGTTCATGTTTTCCATGTTCTTGACTGCTTCAAAATCGAGTGTTTCAGGATCAACTATAATAAAATATTGAGCCCTCCCGAACCGGGGATCAATATCGGACTGCAGGGTCTTACCCGTCGATGTAACCGCGATTTTCATCTCTCTTCACCTCATTTTTTATATTTTATACGTTTGAAAATATTCAGCCACGAATGAACACGAATTTACACAAATAAAACTTTCAAGTTTTTCTCCTCTATTCAAGTCCATTCGTGGTTGAATAGCTGCATTACTCGTACCTATCCCCGGTTCATCAATGTCCCACAAACCGGACAGCCTTCACTATAACACGGCTTCCCTCTATAATGGGTCAACTTACGTCCACACTCA
The DNA here is from genome assembly GCA_030672555.1 of Desulfobacterales bacterium. Lineage (GTDB taxonomy): Bacteria > Desulfobacterota > Desulfobacteria > Desulfobacterales. The sequence goes on along the minus strand of DAOVGD010000140.1, from coordinate 8,975 downwards.
GGGCAGATACAGTACCCGCCAGGGCCTGAGCCTCTACCCCCTCCTTTGCCACGATATCGACCACTCTTTCCTCTTCTGCCCAGCTCCCCGCCACAATAGCCAGGCATATAGAAAGAAGGTTGATCAAGCCTGTCCTCTTTAAAGGCACGTAAGACTTCCACTACATCACCGGCTATTCCCGATATAACCCGAATACCGGCGCTCTCAAGCAAATTATAGGAATATCCGCTGATCCCACCACAAATAAGTGTATTGATACCTGCCTCTTGCAATATCACTAAGCGTTTCTCGAGACCAAATCCGTTTAGTATTATATCATCTCTCCAGGTCTCGCGCTTCCCATTGATCTCTATGACAGATACTCTAAGGCAGGAATCGAACACCGGTGAAATCCGTGTGCCAAATATCGGGATGGCCACCTTTGTCATGATACTCATATCTTATGAGCAACCATCGTGCCAAAAATTATATCTGTACCCCCCGTGTAATATACTGAAATAACATCAGTTATATTATTAACAACACTCTATGGTCTTAAGTGCCCGGAACAACATGAAACTATAAAAAAAGAAAAAGGGAACAGAATGCACCTTTGCACTTGAAAATAAAGATAAAGAGTTTATATTTATTTAAACCTAAGTTGAGCGATTTTTGAGGAAGAGATGTGCCAATATCTTGATGTAGCAAGGTTTGCGAAAACCGCAGGCATACCCGTGGATATGTCGAGGATTTTTGCAAGCCCTTGATGCGCAAGAGATTGGTGCAGATCGAGTCAAAAATCGTTCAATTTAGGTTAAACTATCAATCATTAGAGAGAACGAAATGAGCAAAAATGACCTTGAAATAGAAAAATACCAGAACATTATACTAAACAGCATAGCCGATGGCGTATTTACAGTAAACAACAAAAAACAAATAACATCGTTTAACAAGGCTGCTGTGAGCATAACCGGAATCTCGTCGGAAGAAGCAATCGGTCGGCCCTGTTACGAAGTCTTTAGGGCCAATGTATGCGAATCCGGCTGTATCCTTGAGCAAACAATAAAAACAGGGGAATCTATTGTTAACATGCCTATTTATATCGTCCGCGCCGACAAGAAACAGATTCACATTAGTGTCAGCACGGCCCTTTTGCGCGACAATGCCGGCAATGTCATCGGGGGGGTGGAGACCTTTCGAGACCTTACCGAAGTCAATGAACTTCGGAAGGAAATCCGAAAGCAGCACTCTTTCGGGGATATCATCAGCAAGAGCGAGAAAATGATTCGCATCTTTGGAATACTTCCCCAGATCGCCAACAGTAACAGTACGGTTCTCATTGAAGGTGCCAGCGGCACAGGCAAAGAACTTATTGCCCGTGCTATTCACAACAACGGCCCACGACGCGAAAAACCTTTTGTGGCCGTCAACTGTGGCGCCCTCCCGGATCCATTGCTGGAATCGGAGCTTTTCGGATATGTTGCCGGCGCTTTTACTGATGCAAAAAAAGACAAACCGGGTCGCTTTGCGATGGCCAAGGGCGGGACTATATTTTTGGATGAGATTGGTGATATGTCGCATGCGCTCCAGATCCGACTTCTCCGCGTTCTCCAGGAAAGGGTCTATGAACCTTTGGGAGCGGTCAAGACTGTCAACGCCGATGTCCGGGTAATTACAGCAACAAACAAAACATTAGAAGATCTTATAAAAAAGGGAATATTTCGAGATGACCTCTATTATAGGATCAATGTAATTAAACTTTCTCTTCCTACGCTTTCAGAGAGGAAAGAAGATATTCCCCTCCTTGTGGAACACTTTATCGACCATTTTAACCATATTACCGGAAAGGGAATTTCGGGGGTCTCTGATGCAGCAATGGCGGCTATTATGCATCATAACTGGCCTGGGAATATACGTGAACTCGAAAACGCCATCGAACACGCATTTGTCCTGTGTCAAGATGGGTTAATCCGATTAAGACACCTGCCGAGGCACTTGATTCCGGAAGACCGTTCCATGTTGCTCACAGCCGGCAAGACTCTGAAAGAGATAGAAAAACGTGCAATCCAAGAAACATTAATGAGAAATAACTGGAAACGAATGGCCACAGCGCGAGAATTGGGAATTGATAAAAACACACTTCGACGCAAAATGATACGGCTTGGGATTAAGGAGAAGTGAAGTACGTAAGGCGCTACAGGTCAACACTTCTGGCCTGACAAGATACAAGAAAACATGTTCAAAATATCTCCCTTTCTCGTAGCTTCATCATCGGCACACTCCATTGTTTCCCGAGCCGCTTCCATTTCCTTTTTCCAATAATCCCTGCCGCGTCCTTCCAGAATATCTTTCCTGACGGCAATCGCAAACTTTAACAATGACGCAACCACAAACTTTTCAACATCCTCGCTTTTTGGGAAAAACCTCGATGCGAGATGCATAGCGCTCACCCAGGTTTGGCGAAAACTACCAGCGAATCTGGTCGAACGAATGGTGTTGAATACATGATAGATAATAGATGAATCCGAGACAATATCATCATGATCTTTGAGATATTCATCGACCTTGTTTCCTACATTACTTTCACCAAAATGCTTTTCAACCAATTCACAAAAATATGAATCCGGGTTTTTACACTCCTCTTCACTGTCGTATAACGGTCGCGCCGCTTCGCTACCCATTACAAATTCCCCCTTTCTGTTGCTATATTTTAATATCCCTCAATTTTCTAATCGAACCTTTTTATATATTTCTATAACAAAATTTTTTATTATCAAGTGTATTTTTTCACATACTACCGTAACCTATTAATACTTATGACAAATTAAATGAACCCCTTGCATAACTCCCTCTTTTAAGCGCTGCGGCATCGGGTTTTAAATATTGATGAATTGTGCAAGGATGTACAAAGAGAGAATTTGGATTGTTAATTGGATTGCTGAAATGTACTCAGAAGGAATGATCTTGAGGGGTAAATGCTTAAATTGCAGCTACCAAGAGCATTTTGATGCTGGTGAAATTAAAAATATAGGGTTGGTGCCGAAGGCGGGACTCGAACCCGCACAGGCGTCGCCCACTGCCCCCTCAAGACAGCGTGTCTACCAGATTCCACCACTTCGGCAACGTTAATGATAACAAAAAAAGGAAATTCCTATACAATTAAATTATTCTTGTGAAGATTGTGTAGGTGTCGGTTCAGGAACTTGTTCGGAGCCTCCCCCTACTTCTTGTTCTGCCTCCTGAGCCGTTTTGGGAACTATATCTTCTGTCTGTTTAGTACTCTGTGCGGCCGGCTCTAAACCTGATTTCCCTTCTTCTTGTTCAGCGTGCTGAGTCGGTTCCGAGGATTGAGTTTTTTCTTGTGCTCCTTCCTCTTCTGGGGCTGATACCGGTGGAGTGATATCTGACATAACCGATTCCACGGTTTTATGTCCTGACATATAAGCTAATCCCAAAGAGGTTAACATAAAAACCACAGCAGCACCAGTGGTCAGCTTTGTCAAAAAGGTGCTGGCCCCGCTACTTCCGAAAAGGGTTTGGCTACCTCCTCCTCCAAAGGACACACCCATACTAGCACCTTTTCCGGTCTGAAGGAGTACAATTAAGATTAATGCTACACAAACTACGATATGTATGACAATGACTATAGTTGACATAATAACTCTCAGGATGAGGCAGTTTCAAAACGTCCCCTTTTGCCCAACCCTGTCAATTGACAAGTTCCAGTTGTATCAACCCATAGAGCCTGCCAGCTTATGGAGCACGGTTCGACCGTAAGCCAAAAAGTTGCTAATTGACAGGGTTAGACAAAATTGAACATTTTGAAACTACTCCTCTAAAGTTGGATATGCTCTTAACACGGGCTAACTGTATGGGTCAAGGAAGTTTTGGTATACTTTATCACGACCATTTACACCTGGTCCTATTTGAAGTTTCCATTTTTGAAGGCCGTGGGTTGGAGGGAAGCATACGAGAAGATGTTTTCTTTTTTTTGGGTGTAAACCAGTACACAACACCCTTGCATTTCACTGGGCGCGTCTGATCGAAAATCTTTTTGCCCCTGAGGAGGTATTACGCCTTGCAAGAGATCCTTTCAGCAGCACCTCTTCATCTTGGTTCATCCCATATCAATCACCGTGCTTAACGATTCTTCAACCTGTTTTTTTAATGTCATGTCCTTATCATCAATCTTAGATCGAATTCCTTTGTGCTACGAGAATGATCCCCTGGCCCGGGCGCAGCTCGTAGGAAAAAGGTTCAGGGATATAGTCGAGTCGATATTCCGGAGATACGTCAACAAGGGGTTTCCCTGCCTGGACAAGGTCTCTTAGTTTCTCAACAGTAACTTGTTGTTTGTTGCGGATATCCCGGTTGATAAAGATAAGCGCTTCGTCTTTAGAATGAAGCGATGCCTTCCAGAGGGCAAGGACGTTTGGATTATCGACGGTGAGCATCTCAGTAGGACACTCTTCCTGAAAGATGGTATATGTTTTCTTGATCTTATTCACTTTTTTTATAAAGTCAGTGAGGTCTGTAGCGGTATTTTCCCAGTGTTCCGGTCGGGTTTTAACTACATGCAGCCGTTTTCGAAATCCAAATTCAAAACCGACAGGAATCATGGTTCCGGTAGAGAAGACGGCTGAAAAAAGATAACGCTGTTTTAGCCCATCTATATTTCCGTTGAGTCTCTCGCAGAGTCTCAAGGTGTCGTGGGTCTCCGGAAAGCTGACAGAAGGGACGATGTTCCGCGTCATGGCATACTGTTCTATGCACCAGCGCGACTTGAGATCCCACCATTTGGAGCTGTTGAATATATAGTCAAAATCGGCCCTGGCTGTCTCCATTGTTTGATCTACTGTACAGCCGAGGGTTTCAGCGAAAAAGAGTGTTTCTGGGTGAATCTGCTTGGTTTCGTATATAAGTCTCCTCCACAGATCTCCTGGGATCTGATATGCAGCGTCGCATCGAAAGCCTTTAAAACCAAGATCGATCAGAAATTTTATTGTATTGAAAAAGAAGTTAAAGAGTCCTTCCGGATCCGGTGTATGCTTGTGGTTGAATTTTGCAAGATCTCCCCAGACCACAGTCTTTCCATTTTCGTTACACGATGGATGAACTACGTTACCGTTGTCATCCCACTTGAACCAGTCCCGATGTTGTTTGAGGAGTTCAGAGTCCACAGCGCAGTGGTTAATAACCAGATCGACCATCATATTGAGGCCCAGATCTTTTGCAGTTGAAAACATCTCTTTTGCCTGCGCCTCCGGGCTCTTGTTGCTTGTTTGATCGATCACAAGAGGGTTGAACCGGCAAAAATCCTTCACTGAATAGAGACTTCCGGAAAATCCAGGGTACTGAATCGGGTTTACAAACACCCAGTTAAATCCCATGCTGGCAGCTCTCTCCAGGTGGGGCGTCCATTTGGAAAAAGGACCGGCTAACAGGGGAAACAGATTGTAAATAAGCATTTTTCTCGGGGGTATCATAGGTTTCCTTTCAATATTGTCGTAATAGGCTGGTGTCGCAAATAGCTATTTCGGCACCGTGGTAAAACAGTTTAATCTTTTGGGACAGCTTAATGTCCGTTGTCAGTGGTCCGTTGTCCGTAGCAATCTTTTTTTTGCTATTATATCTACACTGATATTGTTTTCTGTCAACCATGTCGATAACCTCATTGCCTTGGTGATCTAAACAGCGGACCACGGACAACTGACAACGGACTAAATCAACTCTCATCTGAGCTTGGCTTGAGTATTACCGCTCCCAGCGGAGGGAGGAAAATGGATACAGAGTATTGATGGGAATGCCATGGAATATTTTCTGCATCAGCACCGCCCCCCTGGAGTACCCGGTTGCTTCCTCCGTAAATATCTGCATCCGAGTTCAGGAGTTCCTTGTAAAATCCCGGGAAGGGGACTCCTATGCGATAGTTGTCACGTGGCACGGGAGTAAAGTTTAACGCGAAAACAATGTAGCTTTGGGGTTTCAGAGACTCTTTTCCCTTTCTCATAAAGATGAGCACACTGTTGTCCGAATCGTTTGAATCAATCCAATCGAATCCGGTATGTTCAAAGTCTATTTCATACAGGGGCGGCTCAGAACGGTAGAGATGGTTCAGGTCCTTGACGTATCTCTGCAGCCGCTTATGTGATTCATAATTCAGAAGATGCCAGTCAAGACTTTGGGCATAATTCCATTCGTTCCATTGTCCGAATTCTCCTCCCATGAAAAGAAGTTTTTTCCCTGGATGTCCGTACATGAAAGCCAAAAGCAGTCTTAAATTTGCGAACTTTTGCCAATGATCTCCCGGCATTTTATCCAAGAGAGAGCGTTTTCCATGTACCACTTCATCATGAGAAAGAGGTAAAATGAAATTTTCATGAAATGCGTACAGAAGACCAAAGGTAAGGTTGTGGTGATGGTATCTTCTATGGATAGGGTTCTTTTCCATATAGGCCAACACATCATGCATCCAGCCCATATTCCACTTGAAACCGAATCCGAGGCCGCCGAGATGCGTTGGTTTTGACACGGCAGGCCATGCGGTCGATTCTTCGGCAATCATCATCGCTTCTGGAAATTTTTCATATATCACGGTGTTAAGGTGTTTTAGAAAATCGATGGCTTCAAGATTTTCATTGCCGCCATACTTATTTGGAATCCATTCCCCGTCTTTTCTGGAATAATCGAGATACAGCATCGAAGCCACAGCATCCACACGGAATCCGTCAAGATGATATTTTTCCATCCAGAAGAGCGCATTGGCGATCAAAAAGTTTTTTGTTTCGTTTTTCCCATAGTTGAATACGAGAGTCCCCCAGTCCTTGTGTTCCCCCTGTCTCGGATCGGCATGTTCATAGAGGCAGGTCCCGTCAAACCACGCAAGAGCATGTGCATCTTTGGGAAAATGGGACGGCACCCAATCAAGAATAACCCCAATATCGTTTTGGTGGCAGACGTCAACAAATTTCATAAGTTCTTCCGGCCTGCCGTAACGGGCAGTGGGCGAATAATAGCCGGAGACCTGATAACCCCAGGAAGGATCGTAAGGATGTGATGTTATGGGGAGTAATTCAATATGAGTATAGCCCATATCCTTTACGTACGGGATCAGTTTGTCGGCCAATTCGGTATATGTAAGGAACCTGTTGTCTTCGGCATATACCCGCATCCATGAACCCAGATGTACCTCGTAGATAGCAACAGGCCGTTCCCATATTTTCGCTTTGTTCCTCTTCTTTTTAACCCACTCCTTGTCATTCCATCGATATTTTTTATCTATGTTATAGACTATACTTGATGTGTTGGGTCGAACCTCAGAAAAGAAAGCATAGGGATCAGACTTTAAAAAAATATCGCCATTTTGGGCTCTTACTTCATACTTATAAAGTTCTCCTTCACCAATGCCTGGAATAAATAGTGCCCAAATGCCGGAGCTGCCGATCAACTTCATTTGGTGGCATCGTCCATCCCATTGATTAAAGTCACCCACTACACTTACACGAGCCGCATTAGGAGCCCACACAGCAAAGTGAATACCTGATACGCGGTTTATCCTCGTCACATGGGCTCCCAGTTTATCAAAGATCCTATAATGGGTTCCCTGACCAAACAGGTATAGGTCATAGTCAGATATAATGGAAGGAGAGAATGAATATGGATCATGAAACCTATAATTTTTTCCATTTTTGACAACATAAAATTGATACTTAAAGGGAGTTGTCTGACCGGGGAAGATTGCCTCAAAAAGATCGGTCGAACCGATTTGATCCATCGGATATTTACGTTTCGACCCGGCTTTTATAATGTAGGCTTCGCTGACATTAGGAAGCAAGGCCCGTATAACAGATGATTTTTTTCTATCAATGCTGACGATATGAGGCCCCAGTACTGAAAAAGGATCTTGGTGTCTTGCTTGCACAATTTTTTCAATCTCTTTGTCAGGAAGTGTATATGTCACGATTTGCACCTTTGGCTATTGCAGGGTTGACGACTTTTTACAAAGTCATCAAGGTTTGTCAACAACGTAAAAGAAATTGACATCATAAACAAAATTAAGGTAAATTATACTTTAGTCTTTCTTTGCCTGTCAAGGACGATGCTCTATTCAAGACGTCTCGAGACCTTTGAAAAAATTGCAAAGGTCTCTTTGTGTGAGATCATGAAGGTAACTCTATGGACAATCCAGATAAAAGTGAACTCCAATCTACCCTTGCCGATACTGAACTAATCGCTATTTCAGAAGAAGTGTCCTCATATTTTCCAAGGCCTATATCAGATACCCTGATAACCCTGATGGAGGTTGACCCCTATACGATCCATGTCTACTGGAATATTGAGCCTTCGAGAATTGAAAGTATACTTAATAACCTAAGAGATGACGCACCGGAAGGCTCGTTAACCTTGCGGGTTCACACTACACTTTCAGACGCACAAAATTCCGGCAAGGGCTTTTTCGACTCTGAAATCCAGGGAATGCAAAGCAGCGTATATATCAATGTCATGCCGCGGACTTCGTGTGTTGCCGAGATTGGGCTGCTGGATCCTGATGGCGATTTTTTTGTGCTGGCAAAATCGAATGAGGTTGTTACCCCTCCGGACTATAAAACTCATAGAGGATCAATGAATGATAATAAGCGGAATACCGCGCCACCAGAGCGCCAAAAGGTCAAGACCCCGGCAGAAGTGATTTCCGGTGATCTGTTAGATGCTTCTCTGACTAATTCGGATGAAACGGATTCGTCCGTGCCCTTGTCTGCTTCTCCTCTGGAGAGCAAGGGAGGTTCCGATACAGTCATCGCCGGCGCTCAGCCTTTGGGAGTTTTTTATTCTGGCGGCGAGAGCGCAGAGGGACTTGAGGTTAATGTTGAAATTCGTGTCTTTGGGCGGGTCAAACCTGGAACCCGGCCCACCATAGCAGGCGAGCAAGTAACGATTAGACCGGACGGCTCGTTCAATCATCGTATTCCGATTAAAAATAAAGAGGATATTATATC
>DAOVGD010000169.1 GCA_030672555.1 Desulfobacterales bacterium | reverse complement strand
AACAACGACTGGGTCAATGCACGCGGCGTATGGAACCAGCCAAGTTACCATGTAACCAATGTCAACGACGACGGTACAATCCCGCAGCACGAATCCCCGAGCTGGCTTTTGAACAATAACTACCGTTGCCAGGCGCCGATGGGAGATAGCGCAAATCCTTATCTCACGCCTAATCTCACGGCATCGTATCTCCGTGTAGCAGAAAACGCCGGGACCATAAACCTCACGGTCAGGATCGGAAACGGAGGCGCAAAGGACGCCCCGGCCGGAGTTCCTATTGCATTTTACAACGGCACTCCGGATGCCGGAACGCTGATCGGCGCCACATCAACCACAAAAACCCTTAAACCGGGCGAGTACCAGGATGTCACCTACAGTTGGAGCACCGCTGGTGAAGAGGTTGCCTATTTCTCTGTCGTCGTGAACGAAGAGATGACTATTGACGAATGCCGCACTGACGACAATGAAACAGGATTTGAGTATACCGCAGAGGAAGGGCTCCCTGATCTTGTGATCGGAGCAGATGATATTACACTTCCCTCGGGTCCGTATTATGAAGGAAGCCTCATTCCTGTGACCGCGAGCGTAAAGAACACGGGCTCGAAATCCGTTTCAAACGTCGTCGTCCGGTTCTACAACGGCAGCCCGGATGCCGGAGGCGTACAACTCGCGGCCTCCCGGATTGAGGGGGCAATAGCCCCGAACAGCTCGGCTAATCTCGTGTTTACCTTTGATACCATGGGACTTTTCGGTCCGAATGTGCTCTATATCGTGGTTGACCCTGACGATGCGATTGTTGAAGAGAATGAGACAAACAACATTACGCTTTTCTCCATAGAGGTTCAGTCACCTTTGCTGCCGAACCTCACGGTAACATCGGATGACATACACGTCACACCCTTGTCACCTCAGGAAGGCGATGAAGTACAGATCACGGCTTCTATCATAAACCGCGGCGCGGCCGTGGGGAATATCCTGGTTAGCATCTACCACGGAGACCCCGCATCAGGAGGCTTGCTGATTGCAACGCAGACTATCTATCCCATTCTCTCGCTTGGCGAGACTGCGACCGTAGAGGTAACGCTCGATACCGCAGAAAATTCGGGAGAACAGGATATCCATATAGTGATTGACCCGGCAGACATCATTGCGGAAAGCAGTGAGGACGACAACACCGCGTCTCAAGCCCTCTTCATCGAGTCAGCAGGGCTCACCTCCTCTCTGAGCGTGGACAAGACCGAGTACGAGACGAATGAAGATGTGGCGATCACCGTTATTGCTGCGGACGCATCAGGTCTCTCCCGCTCGCTTGTCCTTGATCTTTTTGTCCGGGATAGCGCGGGGAACCGGATCGCCGACATTATAACGGCAAACCATGTGACTGTCGATCCGAATGGAGAGGCGACTATACCGGCGACATGGAATCCCGGGACAGCGCTTGCAGGAGGATATACCGTTATTTCAGAGCTCTCGGAAAATAGCCGAGTGGTCTCACGAAAAAGCGTTGGTCTCAGCATCGCCTCGGATCAGCGGCTGAGTTCCAAAATAACAGTAGGCAAGATTGAATATAATCCCGGAGATACGGCAACTCTGACCGGCGTGATTACCAGCCTGAGCAGCAATTTTATCTTTGAAAACATTACGGCCCGGATACATATCAAAGACCCGGGAGGGGCGATTATCGCAACCGAGACACGGGCGATATTGAGTCTGATGCCCGAGGCATCTTTTACCTTCACCTCAGTCTGGAACACCTCCGCACATCCAAAGGGTACATACGCCGGAACCCTTGAGGTACTATCCGATCAAACCGTAGTAAGCAGCTCAACAACAAACTTCGAGATCGTAGGGTCATCCAACACAGGGGAAGGGCTGATCGGCACAATCACAGCAACACCGAGTCCTGTGTATCAGGGAAGAGACGAGACTCTGGCGTACGCCATCACGAACAACGGTAATGAGGATATGAGCGGTCTGACGGTCAGCGTGATCATTGCTGATCCTGACACCAAAGAGGCAAAAGAGACCTTTGCGGCGGAAGTCGACATCCCCGTAAACGCGACCCTTATAACAAATATAATCGCATCGACAATGAATCTCCCTCCCAAGACGTATCTTGCTATCCTCCAGGTCACGTCTGACACGCTCACGCAGCCGAAAACCTTATCAAGCGCCACCTTTGAGGTGCTCCCTTCACTTGAGGCGACCAAGGCCATAGCAGATCACACGAATCTCCTGGTATGGGTGAATGACAAGTGTCCTCCGTACTGTGAACAGTATCGCGAACGACGCCAGGAACAGAGCGGCACTCCTTTGGAAGAAGGAGCCGAGTGTGACGATTGCGACGGGAGCGAAGAGTGCTGCAACAGGCAGTGTATCCGGGTTGATCTCCTTGGGAGCATACTCAATGAAGCAGTGGCGGGCTACCACATCGTCTATGACCGGCAAGACTTTGAAGAAGAGCTGAGAAGCCCGTACTATACAGATATTCTTATCCTCGGCGACCAGCATCCGCTGACAGATCATTTTGACGCAGAACTCAGGGAGAAGGTCCACTCAGGCACAGGCCTGATCTCCTCACTCTGGCTGCGGCACGGCGACGAAGAATCGTTGTTCGGCATTAACTATAAAGGCACACTGTCAGACAAGTATCCCGTCATCCAGACCGTAGAGAGCCCAATCAGTGTGGAAGAGACCATCGAGGCCACCGGCAAGGCCCACAGAATTGAGGCGGAAGGAGGAGCCACTGTGGCCGGCTCCATAGAGAGTAAACATGGCGATGAGTGCGCAGCCATAGTTCTGAACAACTATGGCGTGGGCAAGACCGTGTACTACGCCTTTGATCTCGGCTTTACCCTCAACGATGACAACTACGACCAGCTTGCAGCGCTAATTAAGGACTCCATTGCTCACGTGCATCGCACAGAAGAAACCGCTTCCTATGCTCCCTACCAGTTCATCCCGGTCGAGCTTACTGTAAAGAGCCTGGGTGGCAGCTTTGACTTGAAGATTACAGAGACATTCCCAGAATGCCTCGATCTTTATTGTCCGATACTCGAGGAATGGATCACAGAGAGCCCATGGACCATCACTATGCACCTTGAACCTGATGAGATTGGAATCATTGCGCTCTATGTCCTGGCGCCAGACATGCCGGGTGCTTATACTTTGGAGACTGAAATAGAGTCCCTTGCCGGTGGGACCTACACCCTCTTTGAGAAGTTGAGCGTCGAGGTTGAGGTTGGTATGGATACCGCAACACTCATAAGCAATATCATATCAGAGTTGAATTCGCTGTCATTGTCGGGGCAGGACAAGGCAAAAGCAGCAAATGCCATCAAAGACTTAGAAGCGGTCCAGGAACGTGGGAACGCTACTGAAGAGGATATTGAAAAGAATATCCACGATATCTTTAAGGCTATAGAGTCCCTTTTGTTCATAGAGAGCATTGATATAACAGATAGCAGATTGACGCTTGACGCGCTTCTGCGGATTGAGCAAGCGTGGTGCTATCTCTCTGTCCCGCCCGAGTAGTGGCAATACGGGGATTATTCACAGGCCTGATTTCTGTGAGAGCAAGGGAGAAAAGCGGGAGAAAAGCGGGACGTACTCAACTTTTAAACTTTTAATTTGGTCTATCAGCAAATACTCGTCGCGCCACACTAAGTTTTTACCCCGAATTACAGACTCAGTGCGAAAGATTCTTGACACTACCTAAAAAGGGCCTGAAGACCAGGTTTCAGCTGTTCCAAAGGACTCGATCACGGACTCGATCAGGGACTCGATCAGGGTCACATCTTAAAAATTAAATATTACCCCTAAGTTACATACATTTCACCAAAATATTAAAGGCGCAAAGCGCAGAGGGCATGGCGCAAAGCGCAAAGCTGAAAGCACAGAGTGTATAGACAGTGTCACCCGGTTGGCCAAATTTCAACTTTCAAACCCTCAATATTTTCGAAATGCTTTCTGTTGCCTAGAACAGCCTTGTGGGTCATTGCAGTGGGTGCAATCAGTGCATCCATCTCACCCGTGGGCTTACCCAGCTTTCGAAGTTTGCTTTTTATAGTTCCAAAAATCTTAGCGCATTCAAGATCAAAAGGAACTACCCGAATAATATCTACGAATCTATACAGCTTTTTCAGATTTTCTTTGGCCTTCTGAGATGCCTTTGCGCCATAATCCAACTCTGATACCAGTGAAATAATATCGAAGAACATTTCACGTTACAAGACTAATTTCCACGTATGCGCAGAGCGCGGAGCGGAGCTGAAAGCGCAGGGGGCAGCAGGACCATGGCCCAGAGGCTGGCGCGGTGATGCACGGAAAAGAGAGAAGCCAGAAGAGAGAGGGCCAGAAGAGAGATGATAGGTTTGTCAAGGGGTGTTTTTGTCACCCACAACTTCTTGTCAAAACATCCTTAAAATACTTAATTGTCTTTTTTAGCCCTCGCCTGAGTTGTATGGCAGGTTCCCAGTTGAGTTTTTCTTTTGCCAGCGAAATATCCGGCTGCCGTTGCGTGGGGTCATTCTCCGGAAGGGGCTTACGCTCCATCTTCGATTCCGACCCTGTTATCTCAAGCACCAATTCCGCAAGTTCTTTAATGGAGAACTCATTCGGATTTCCAAGATTTACCGGGCCGATAAACCCTTCACAGTTCATCATCCTGATCATTCCCTCGATCATATCCGAAACATAACAAAAAGACCTGGTCTGGGATCCATCCCCATAGATCGTTATTGGTTGACCGTTTAGGGCCTGTATGATGAAGTTGCTCACCACCCTGCCGTCGGAGACGGCCATTCTCGGACCATAGGTGTTAAATATCCGGACTATCCTGATATCAACACCGTTCTGGCGGTGATAGTCGAGCATCAATGTCTCTGCCACCCGCTTCCCCTCATCGTAACAACTCCGGAGACCAATACAATTGACGTTTCCCCAGTAGCTCTCCTTTTGGGGATGTTCTTTGGGGTCACCGTATACCTCTGAAGTGCTAGCCTGGAGGATCCGGGCCTTTACCCTTTTGGCCAGCCCCAGCATATTGATCATGCCCATTACATTGGTCTTAACGGTCTTGACGGCATTGTACTGATAATGGATGGGGGAAGCAGGGCATGCCAAATTGTAAATCTGATCTACTTCGAGTAGAATAGGCTCGACTAAGTCGTGGCGTATGATTTCAAAATTTTTATGGTCCATGAGATGTTTGATATTCTCTTTGGAGCCGGTAAAAAAATTATCAAGGCACAGCACATCAGCCTCTTCTGACACGAGCCGGTCACACAGATGACTCCCCAGAAAACCGGCGCCTCCGGTAACCAAAATTCTTTTATTTTTCATATCCTGTTATATCCTCTATTGATGATTTTAGATTGCAGAATGCGGGGGTAGTCCACTTCAAACTTTAGCTCACTTGAATCATTACCGAATTTGAATGAAACGTTTCCCTTGCACTTTTAACAGGGCGAGTTCCTTATTCGCATCTCCGGTTTCATCAAAGGAGATAAACCCTGTAACAGTCGGAAAGTCGCTCACCTGGTGCAGTGCTACTCTCAAAGCATTACGAGTACGCAGGGTTGGATTTTTGATGAGATGAAAGAGTAATTTGGCGGTATCATATCCCTGTGCGCTTAAGAAAGTTGGTTTGCGTCCAAAGGTGTCTTGAAAGTTTTTGACAAATTCCTGCACAACAAGACTTGAATTTTCGACAAAGAAACCGCTTGGGAAAACCGAGCCTTGCACGTAACCTGCGGACTGTCTCAATAGCCATGGTGAATACCAAAGGTTGGTTCCAATGAGTAAAACATCCGATACATCGTTGTATAACAGTTGGGGGGCAATAAGACTTATGCTTTTTGATGTGTCCGGAATAAAGATTGCGTCGAAATCGATGATCGGTTCAGGCTCTTCCGGTTCCGCGGCTTCTGCTTCTTCAACTCCGACATCTTCGGTTTCATCCGTATTGTTTTTTTCTATAACCTCATCCGAGTCCACTTTTATCGGCTCAACACGCTCATAGTAAAGACCGACTAATTTCTTAATAGGCGCAGCAAAATCGGTCTGCTTGTTTTTATATGATTCTATTCCCACCACCTGGCCCCCGTGCTGAATCAACTCATTCCAGAAGAGATTCATAAACCGCTTGCCATAGGTATCTTCCGGATAAATAATCGCGAACTTTTTATACCCCAATATATTTACCGCGTAAGGGACAATAGTTTTAATCTGCTGCAAAGGGGTCAAGAAGTCTCTAAATATAAAATTTCCTGTTTTGGTGATATCTTCTTTCTGAGTCAGAGTAATGATGGGGAGACCCAGACTGTTGGCGGTTTCAGCTACGTATTCCGCTGTAATCATTGGCCCGATGATTCCTATTATTCTCTCCTTGTTAGCCAGATATTCCAACGCGCGAGTGGCCGCCTCAGGATCACTCTTTGAATCTTTTATAATTAGCCGAACTGGTGGCGCGCCAGTGGCGCTGCTAAATTCAGCAAGCGCCAACTCTATTCCGGAAAGAACACGGTTTCCAAATTGTTCATAAGGACCTGTCAGGGGAAGGATGCAGCCAATGGCCCACTTGTCGATTTCAAGATTTTTTTTAAGACGACCCTCAAACTCCTTGGCGGCCCCGGCCAGTTCATGCCTTGAAAAATCTCTCAAGAATTTTGAAAGTACCTCTAACGCTTTGACCTCACGCCCCTGTTGTTCGTACAATGTTGCCTTTTGAAACACAAGATAGCCCGAAAGCGCCTCTTTTTTATACCGCTGGGAAAGTATTCTAATCTCCGGCTGAGTAAGTTCAGCTATCGCCGGTTTTATTTTTTCCCAGGTCTCTTCTTTTGCCTCGCCCTGTGCCAATCGATACGCGTCCATATACGATACAACAGCGTCGTAGGCCTTTTTTTGCCCCAAAAGTGAATCCCCTATCAGAGTAATCAGCCGGATCTCTTCCTGGAGGGAAAGAGACTTCAGAGAGAGGAGGCTTTTGGCGTACAAAATGGCCTCCCCGTAATTCTTTTCTTTATAATAGGCAAACGCAATGTTAAACTTGGCTTCGTCAGCTAAAAGGCTGCGGGGAAAATCAAAAATCAATATTTGATAAGAGCCGCGGGCGCTGGTGTAATCTCCCATCCGCATATAGATGTTCCCCATCTCCATCAGAAATCTATCAGCAAGAGGACCGGGAGGCGACTGGCTTAGATAATCATCGTAGATGCTGAGCGCTTTTTTATATTCCCCTGCTTGTATAAAGTGTTCGGCCGCACCAAGCATCTTATGCGCCTGAATCATCTCAGGGGTAAGAGGCTCTGTCGGGATCTTTTTCTTGAATGGGATAATCTTAGCACACCCGCAGACAATAAAGATCCCGACAAAAATACAAAACAGTACCACACGAAATTTATTAAGATATTTTTTATCTTTCAAAGGTTCCAAATCTTCTCCTATCTTACCTGTATATATTTGCGGGCCAACTGAGGAATATAAAGTCCAACCTGGCCGGAAGAACACGGGAGGTCAAATTGTTCCTTTGCCTTGTTTAGAGCTTCTCCCACAGAATTGAGTCCGTTCTTGTCATAAAAAGTCCGACAGAAGAACTCGCCCCAACTGGTCATATATATTGTTGTGTATTCATGGACTTTTTTGAGCTTTCGATTTAAGTTAAAATTGACGGTTAAAAAAAGCTTCTGTATATAAGGTTCTTTCAAAAGTGCTTGCGGAACGATTTCTTCAGCCTCATGCACAGGATAGAACTCGTGCAATTTTCGAAGGAGATCAAGGATGTCTTGAAGCGCAATAGGGGTCGGGTTTGGCATAAGCTGAAACGACGTGGTGGGCAAATAAAGACCGTTGTGAACCAGCCATATGCAAATCTCTTCGATACGACCACCTTTCAATAGGTCTCCCCCCTTGCGTTCCCTCTGTCCGTCTCGTTTCAGATGGTCCAAACTCCAGTTTGCCGGTCCATTTTTCGGATTGTTATATTGAAAGCAGAGCTGCTGAAACAGTGCCTTGCCGTGGACCACTAGCGGAAGATTGTCTACCTTATGGGATTTTTTTGAAAACTGGACAAACATCTTGCGTCCCAAGATCGTCAGATCCTTAGGAGTAATTGTTGTTTCCTGCGCCGCCCTCTCCTGCAATGTACGACTTAATTTTTTGTAAGTCTCTATCATATAATTATTAACCTTGGCGCTGAGTTTAAAGATCTTGTCAAATGGCCAATCCCGAAAGTGCCCTAAATCCTGTACCATTGTCTCATTCCAATCCCAACTCTCGATATAATCTTGCACCAGCCTCTTCTTGGCCCCGATCACTGAGTTGTCCAAATCAGTGATCGACCGTATTCCAAGTTTCATAAAAAAGCAAATCTGGAGCAGCCGTTCTGTACTTCTTTGTTCTGTTCGATCATAATAGTCTAAGACTTCCTCAAAAAGCAACAAATAAGGATCTAAGTGCCTAGGATCGTACCTGCCACGCGACCAACCCGCTTTGAGCCGGTTACACAAGAGTCCGTGGCGTTCTTCTTCCTGAATATATTTCTCTAATAGAGCCATTTTCATGACCGACTTGTAAGGACTCTTCATGCCCTTGAAAAGTTGCCATATTGACGCGCCAAAATATTCTCCTTGTGGAATAGTGGAAACGTTACCCAGGTCCAGATAATCTTTGTGGAATTGTGATGCCAGGGAAAGGAGGCGTTGATAATGTTTATCTTTTACACCAGGCGGGAGAACACACCATAACGGAATCTTTCCAGCGACGTGGATCATGGTGCGGTAAAATTCTTCCTTTAAAATCTTTCCCTGAGCCGATCCGGAACTTTCCTGGTCACTTACGCCGAATCTGTCCTCGCGTACGCTTGCAAGATCGACCACAAAAAAATGAAGCTCGGTGTTAAATGTTTTAGCAGCCCATTTTTCAATAGCTCGGAGTTTTGCGTTCAGGCGTTTAATCCCTTTTTCTCCCAGCTTGGCATTGTCTACACACACCCAATAGTCTATGTCAGAGTCGGCAGACTGAGCTATTGTTCCCACACTTCCGATAGTGAAAAGCCCTTCAATGTAATGCTCTTTCTGCAAAGATGGTGCAAAATCATCTATAATGAAATACTTCTTTGCTAATTGGAAGACTTCTGAGGGAAAAGAGTATCCGAAGATTCCTGCCGGGGCGTCACGGATCGGATTGTCTGTGGGAAGCAATCCCAGATTTGAATGAATCAGGAAGGGGATTAATGCAAACAGGTCGCCTTGCTCAGGCTGAAAGGTGTCAAGCGCCAGCTCGGTCCTTCTATGATTGTATTCAAGGAAGGCCTTACGGCGCTTATCCATTTCTTCGGCAAGTACTACAAGATTGAAGGCGCCGTGTTTAAGGAGCTCGTCTTCAAAAAAGAGACCAGGAAGCACAACATCGCCGAACAAGCGTGATTGAGTACCCAGCTCAGACTGTTCCGTAGTAACACTGGAAAAATCAGCACCCAAAAAGTCACAATCCATTCCGCGTGCCAGGGAAAAATCTGCAAGATGAAGTATCGCAAAATTGAAAGAGACTCGTGCTAAGTCCGACTCAACAAAGGATGTCTCTGAAAGATCTGTCTGGGAAAAATCTGTTTTTTTGATCTTCCCATTGACAAAGATGGAACCTTTCAAGTTGGCAAGATCAAAAGATGACTCATAGATCCAGGCATTTGTAAAATCGCACGAGCTGCAAGAGGCTTTTGTGAAAGACGACCCTTTTATGACGGCATCCTCGAATGACACGGAGTCGAGGAGGGCATTTTCCAACTTTACATTTTCAAAACGTGCTCCTTTGAACGTAACCGAGTAAAGCTTTGCAGATGAGATAATTACATTAGACAAGAACGCCCCATCAAAGTTAACATTGCGGAGACCGATGCCGGAAAGATCTAAATCCGAAAGTACCTCCCCTCGAAATTCCACACCTTCGAGGGATTCACCACTTAAAAGCCGTTGCAAAAGCTTACGTTGCTTCCTTTTTTCAAAGAGGCCTTTCTTATCAGTCTTGGCGGAAGGCGAGTATTCCGGGGTGTCATCTTTAACGGCATCTTCAATCTTTTTGTTCTTGATTGAATTGATCCTTTTAAGGAGCTTTGCAGCTTCGTTGCGGGCTTTATCATGTGAACTTTTCAAATATTGGTTCAGAAAAATGGTCAGTTTTTCAGGATCGTTCCGAACAATCGAATTAACAACGGTCCTCCGTGCTTCTCGTCCTTGATCTGAAGGGAGGGTATTTAAGACGGGATTAAGTTCCATCCACTCCAAATTGCATAATGACTCATAGACACGTGTGCTCATAGCAGGGTGATTTTCACAAAGATCGGCGGTTATCTTCCCTAATGCGGGAGCCTTCAATGCGACAAGGGTATTAAAGGCATGGAATCGTATATTCTCATCCTTGTCATCTAAAAGAGCGGAAACAGCCTCTATTATCTTTGGATTCTCTTCTGCAATTGACCCGCCAAGCATATTCAGACACGCAATACGCACAGAAGGGATTTCGTCTTGGGAAAGCAAGGGAAGGCATAAATGATAATCAGAGACTTTGCCCAAGAGCCCGAGTAGCTTTAACCCCTTGATTTTGTCCCGTTGTCGGTTTGATCTTAGCTCGATTTGTGCTATTGTTTCTTTTATCTTCAGCATCTGGCAAAGATCATAAAACACAGAATCTAAGAGGAGCTCCCGGTCAAATAGATCGGCCAAAAATTCAACAACGGTGCGGCGGTCCTTGATATCTCTAAGGAGAAGCTTGGCCAATGGTCCATAGTGCCTGCGTACTGAAATTGTATCAAGTGTATATTGATAAACAAAATTCAGGCACAATGGTTCGGGGATTTTTTTAATCATTTCAATTACAATATTTTGAGGAACGACATTCTGCACAAAAAATTTCCAGGCAAGCAACGCTCCTCTCCCGCCGATCTTTAATAATGTCTGAAGGAAAAATTTGATCAGGTTAAGATCCCGTGTGACCTTTATTGCCTCGTAAACGGCAAATGAAAATTCCGCTGATCTTTTTACTAAAGACGCAGGACGGTCTTTTCCTCCTTTGTTTGGGACCATTAGCTGCTGGGCAAGCCTTTCAAGAGACTTTTTTGCCTCTACTCTCACTGTCCGTACACTATCTCTCAAGCCGAGTAAGACTGGTTGCAGCCCATTTTCTACCTCTAATTCCCCTGCAAAACGGATCATTTTTTGCCTTAGGTTGGCATTTCCGTCTTTCCACGTCCGAGCAAAGGCCTCAAAGAAGGAGGCTTTGAGCTCGCGGGCCTTCTTTTTGTCTTGAAGGTTATCGCTGGCTAAAAGGGAGAATATATTTTCAAGGTCAAGTTCGGGTTTATGTTTGTCCATATGTAAGCTATTCCATTATAAGAATTTCCGAATTCCGAATTTAGGAATTAGGGGATTTCTAAATTCAATTCCGGATTCTGATCTGTGTGTATCTGTAAAAATCTGTGTTCTAATTTTGTCAGAATGTTTGTGAATTAACGGAGTTCGGCAAAAAAAGATGTTTTGTAAAGGTCTCATAATTCAGGGTAACCACGAGATGTTTAATGAAAAAATATAAGATATATGTCCACCAATGTCAAATAGTGGAAAGATTTGAAATTGACAGCCCAACAAGTTTTGTGTAGATTTTCTGGTAAAAGCTAATAAAATTGATGGCTTTTTACAAAACCATCAAAATTAAGACTGTTATATTTTATGGACATGATTGACATACAAAACCAACCGGACAAGAGGAATATCCCAATAGACAAGGTAGGGGTAAAAGACATTCGGTATCCAATTACGGTGTTCGACCGCAAGAACAGCGTTCAGCATACTGTAGCCACCATTAATATGTATGTGGATCTTCCCACACATTTCAAGGGGACCCATATGAGCCGTTTTATAGAAATCCTCCACCTCTTCCGGTCCGAGGTTTCACTGAAAAACATATCGAAAATTTTGAAGCAGATGAAAACGACCCTGAACGCAGCTTCAGCACATATTGAAATTACTTTTCCATATTTCATCGAAAAGACCGCCCCTGTAAGTAAGTCTAAAGGACTTATCGATTATACATGTAAAATAGTCGGAAGCAGTGACCGCACGGACGCAATAGATCTGATGGCGGAAGTAATAGTGCCGATATCCACTGTTTGTCCGTGTTCCAAGGAGATCAGCGACTATGGTGCACATAACCAACGAGGCAAGGTACGGACACAACTTCGTTTTAAGAAATTTATCTGGTTTGAAGATATCATCGCTCTTGTTGAACAATCAGCGTCGAGCGACGTCTATGCCATCCTAAAACGCGAAGACGAAAAATATGTTACTGAAAAGGCTTATAACAATCCAATGTTTGTTGAAGATGTCGTACGGAGTATAGCTGAAAAACTACGTGATGATGAGAACATAACCTGGTTTGCGGTAAGCGCTGAAAACTTCGAATCTATCCATAATCATAGTGCGTATGCGTTTATAGA
>DAOVGD010000052.1 GCA_030672555.1 Desulfobacterales bacterium | reverse complement strand
TCCGAGAATTCTGATCCTACTGCAAAAGCGTGAGAAACGGCCCAAATTTCCGCAAGTTTTCGTCAAATAGGCCTGCTATTCTCCTCAAATTTGCGAAAATTTTGTCTCGTTCTCACTCTTTTTCGTTACGGACATAATTCTTGGACAGCCTCCTATCGGGACGAAATCCGAAACAATGTCAAAAACAAATCTGTCCATGAGCGCGTTGCATGGCAGACGGGTATTCGGATTTTGCCTGAACGTGACTTTTCGTTGGGGTACTATATAGTATAGTGCTGCACGATATACAACACCCGCTCCTGTTCCAGGTGTGGAAGCGTGTATGATACTGCTCGGGTCGTCAGGCGCTCCTGGTCGAGCCATTGTTTCAGTTCAGAAAGTTCAGCTACGCCTGCAGGCCCCTTGAAGATGATCAACGATCCGCTTTTTTTTAAGAAAGGCCTTCCCATCTCAATAAAAGTTCTGAGGGAAGAAAATGCACGCGAGAGCACTACATCGTAACAATGCAGCATGTCCGGATCTCTTTTTATGGCATCTTCTGCGCGGCCTTCCACTGTATTTATTTCGGAAAGTTTTAGCATTCGTACAACATGTTTTTGGAAGTGTATCTTTTTTCGAGAGGAATCAAGGAGGGTTACCCGGAGATCGGGGCGGATAATTTTTAGGGGTATGCCGGGGAGGCCTGCCCCGGAACCGAGGTCAAGAACAGAGGCCCCTTTCAACAGATATGGAGCTGGCGCAATAGAGTCGAGAAGGTGTTTGGTTAAGATTTCTTCTTCCAGGGTAATGGCTGTCAGGTTGATCTTTTTGTTCCACTCCTTAAGCTCATCCATATAAAGGAGGAAACTGGCTATCATGTCGTCGGAGAGATGGAGGCCAAAGCGCTCGGCTCCACTGCTGAGAATATCATGATACTTAACAGAGTTACGCATAATGTTTCACGTGAAACATTCTAAATGTTTTGGTGATTGTAAAAGATCCGACACCATAATATTATGGTGTCGGATCTTTTACAATCACCTTATTCTTTAATTTTTTGTAACAATTTAGGTCTTTCAAAGAGACTTCTTTAGTGAGACTTAATCCCGCCTGGGCGGGATTCACTTGAAACCCCGCCCAGGCGGGGTTTGTCCTGTTATCCTGTCGGATTTTTTCAAAGGGCTAAAGTATTACATTTTTTTAAATTCTTACAAAAAGCAGTAATTTGGTCAAGAGAAAACCATTCCTTTTTATTTTTAAGGTCTTGCGCGATTTGACTGATATAACCAAAAAATGGCGGGAAAACTAAGATCTTTTTATTTCTCAAAATAAAAGGACGCTGATCGACTTGAAGAGCATGTCACATTCGGATGGCGCGTTCTCAAATTCGGACGTAGAGCCTATTCTGTCTCTATGACTGCCCTCATTTTTCCGGACAGCTTTTTCGCATCGAAGGGCTTCTGGATGAAACCATTACAACCACGATCCAGTATCTCCATTGCCTGACCATCAATACTGTAGCCGCTGCAAAGGAGGACTTTTGCTTCCGGATTGATCGCCTTCAGCAGATCATAGACTTCGCTTCCGCCTATGTCAGGCATGATCATGTCCAGGATAACCAGGTCAATTTTATTTTTGTTGATTTTATAGATCTCCACCGCCTCATGTCCGCTCTTGGCTTCAAGTACGGTGTACCCCAACTTATTCAGGACTCTTGCTCCGACTCTTAATACCGGTTCTTCATCGTCTACCAAAAGGATGGTCTCTGTGCCTTTGATAACCTCTTCAGCAACCTTTACAGGTTTTGCAACTTCCTTTTCTGATGCGGGAAGATAAAGCTTAAAAGTAGTCCCCCGGCCTTTTTCAGAGCCTACTTCAATATATCCTCCATGGGCTTTGATGATACCGTAAACAGTAGCTAATCCGAGGCCCGTGCCCCGCCCCATCTTTCTGGTGGTAAAAAACGGTTCAAATATCCGCTCCTGCGTCTCTTTGTCCATCCCTACGCCGGTATCTGTGACAGAAAGCAATACATAGTTGCCAGGCTTCATGCGAAAAGGGGTATCTTGAACCCCCTCATGGCCGATGGTACGTGTTTCCAGATATAGGTTTCCACCAGATGGCATTGCATGTCCAGCATTTACATAGAGATTCATCAAAACCTGCTCGATTTGTCCTATATCGGACTCTACAAAAGGCAAATCCTCCTGGAGCTTCAGATGAATGGTAATCTCCTTCTTGGTCCTTCCGAACGTGGTCGAAGTCCCTTTGACTAAGTCATTTAGATTGATCGGCCTTACCTCATATACATCGCCCTGGGCAAAACCAAGAAGCTGACGTGTGAGAGAAGCGCCTAGTTTCGTTTGCTTCTCAATTTCCTGCGCTAATTCATAATGAGGATTTGTTGGGTCAAGGTCCATAGAGATCAACTGTGCATTACCCTGAAGAACCGCCAATATGTTGTTGAAATTGTGGGCAATACCGCCTGCCAGAGTGCCAACGGCTTCCATTTTCTGGGCGCGAAGGAGTCGGGTCTGCATCTCCTTTTTCTCTTCCTCCGCCCGCTTGCGCTCTAACGCGTTCACAAACATTTCTCCTACTATTTTGAAGAGGGCCACCATGTCGTCCGACCAAGATTTTTTTTCTCTAACTGAATAGAAGCCTAAAAGGCCTATGACAGATTTTGCGGAGACCATAGGTACAACGATAAGAGATTGAATTCCCTGCAATTGCAATAGGTTGTTATCAGCTTTTATTTCAACCGGGAGTTCAGCAACACCGGCAATGTGAAGGTCTTCGGAACTTCGTATTTTTTTCGCAAGTAATGGAAAATCCTTAAGCGTCAGACCCGTCCATTTTGAAGAAGTCTGGGTCTCTATTCCTTCTGCACTCCATTCGTAAGCGTTGTCCACTCTTGTTCCATCTTCAGACAATAGGAATACAAATCCGTGGTCTGCACAGATAAATTCTCCGATCGATTTCAGCGCACGGTTTATCCCTTTGTCGATTTCAGCGGGTGCCAGGTTAATGAAAGTGGTTGATATAGTGGCGATAAGGTTTTCAAGCTTAACCTGATATGCAAGCTGTTCAGTTCTCTCTTGAACCGTTTTCTCCAGGTTGACATTGATTTCTTTTATCATACTGTATAGTTCAAAGCTTTCAAGGGCATTGGCACTGTTCAGCATAACAATAGATAGAAGGGATAGAGAGATATGAGGGATATCCGTTTCGCCGCGTGTCAGAACCCCGACGAACATGCCCCGAGTTCTCGAGCTTGTGGTCATGCCATGGAGAACCAACCGCTTCTGGTAATTCTTTGATGAGACGATAACAGGCCGCTTTTCCCTTAAAGCCCAGGCAAAGGTTCCGTTATTGATCAAGAAATCGACTTCATCTTGTATAAATGGAAGGGAGTTTTCAGGTTGGCAACCAGATAACAAGAACTCAGAGTTAGTCTCATTTACGATAAAGAAGGCTGTGGTCTGGAAGGGAATCAAACTTCGCACACGGATCCTTGTCTCCCGTAAAATTGCGGATGTATCATGGAGATTACTGATGCTGGTTTGGAAATCCCCTAAAAAAGCAGCGGTTTCCAATGCATCCCAGGTGAGACGAGTGACCTCTTCAAGGTATCGAATGCGCTCTTTCAGACGCTGAATATCCTTTTTTTGATCTTTATTGCTCATCAGGAAAAAAAATGTGGACTGTCTCAGCGATATGGCGATCGGCCTGTTTTATGGTGGCGCTTAAGATACCTGTTGACAGTCCAATATCCTCCCATGCCTTAACATCCAACGGCGGCACAAATCGCTCTCCGCTTGTACCTCTGCCCAGAGCGTTTGTTATTATATCTGCCAAGTGTATTATAGCGGGCTCCAAGGATGTTTGACATGCTTTAGGTGCATGATGCTGTCTGATGGTATTTTCTAATATCACCGGCAGCTTCCATTCTTTTAGCAACATGCCCCCCATTAGAGCATGGTTAAATCCAATGATTTCCTCTTCTGTTTTGCACAACAAGCTATTAGTTTTCCTGGCTCTGAGAAGTGCCTCCTTGGCCTGAGCAGGAAGATATTTAAATATAATTAGCCGTCCGACATCGTGAATCAATCCGGCAAGGAAGAAGCGTTCAGTATTTGTATTGTTTTTATAACTTGAGATGATTCGAGCAATGATTCCACAAGCAATGCTGTGTTCCCAAAATGATCGCATGTCTATGATGTTAGAAGGGATATCTTTGAACGAGGAAGTGACACAAGTCCCTAATGCTAAGGTGCTGAGCTGCTTGGTTCCGATAATCGCGACTGCCCTTGATATAGTATCTATCTTGGATGGAAAATTGTAAAATGCACTGTTGACAATTTTCAATAGCCGAGCAGATAGGCCGGAGTCCTTGCTGATAATATTGGCAACCTGAGTGGCTGAACTGCGTGGGTTGCTTATAGCTTCGTTAATTTGGTTAAATATGGGCGATAATGAAGGAAGTTTGATATAGTTTTTCTTGATTAGATCGCGGGGATCCATGTAGACCGCGGTATCTTCTGTCAGAGAGTTTTGGTCTGAGTTCGCCGAGGAATCGCGAGATTCATCCGTGCCGGCAGGCCGCGCCCCATTTGTCAACTGCTCGGCTTTTCGCAGGGCGCAGATGTTAAATAATTCACGAATTGCTTCTTGTCTAAGATCCGTATGGACAAAACGCTTTCTCGTCAGTTTGTCTGCTATATCAAGGATTGCCGGAGCCATGTGGGCCGTTCTTTTCCTATCCATATCGGTTTGCGATATTCCCTCTATATCGATATCAACGATTCCCCACATTTTCATAATTTTCAGGTGCTTTGGCGTTAATTTTACGCCCTTGCCCAAAAGAAAACGGCCATTCCGATCCCTTACATCATTTGCCAGGACCATGTCCGGTTCTAATTCAGACACAATTATTTTAGCCATAATAGTAGAACCTGTGATACCTATAAACTATAAAAATTTTTGACAGCGAACCAGGTCTTTCAAAGATGGCCAGGAGGCCTGACTTCCTGCTGCTACCTGATCTTCAACTGACTGTTTATATCGGAAATATCAGAAACATTCTTAAGAGATTTCGATCGAGAAAGTTTTTTTTTGACACAAAAGAGGATGGGGAGTTATTTTGCTAAATTTACCTTTCGCTTACTTAGTGCCTGATTCACTACAGAAAAAAGCTGGTCGAGATCTTCTAATGGCTTGCCCAGAAAGCTGAATGCACCGTTTAATGAGGCCGTTCTCATATTCTCAGTAGTTACAAAGCCGGTCAAAACAATGACCTCAACTTGCGGGTCCAACTCCTTGAACTGCTTTAGCAATTCCAGCCCATTGATATCGGGCAGCCGCAGATCTGTTACTACAAGATCCACATGCTCACTTTTGATCAAATCCAGGCCCTCGCGTCCGCTCTTGGCTGTTGTTACCCGGAATCCTTTATGTTCCAACGCACGGG
This sequence comes from Desulfobacterales bacterium, assembly GCA_030672555.1. Lineage (GTDB taxonomy): Bacteria > Desulfobacterota > Desulfobacteria > Desulfobacterales. The sequence goes on along the minus strand of DAOVGD010000052.1, from coordinate 222 downwards.
ACAGTATATCGAGTATTGTGCCTTCATCATCAACAACAAGAATTTTTTCGGTCATATCCGGAACACCTCCACCCCAATCTTCGGTCAAGAATCTTTATTATGCAAACATGTCGCTTATTAGATCCTTTATAACAATTTAGGTCTTTCAAAGAGACTTCTTTGATCCCGCTGAAAGCGGGATAAATCCTTATCAAAATCCTTTACTTTACGTTTGATTTCAAC